>DASRRN010000727.1:0-8143 GCA_035695685.1 Acidobacteriaceae bacterium
TCGCTGCGCAGCAGAATGTTTTCTCCGGCATGAGCGCTAAAATCGAAGACAAAATCAATCCGCTCCCCCGGAGCCATCACCGCGCGCTGAGCCTCAACGGGCGCGGGCAGAAACCCCTGCTCTGTGCCGATCTGCTGAAAGGGTAGTAACTTCCCCAGCGAGAAACGATAGAAACGGCCGTTGGAGCCATTCATCAGCCGGAAGCGATATTTGCGCGGTTCGACCTCGACGTAAGGAAAGAGCTTGCCGTTGACCAGGATGGCGTTGCCGAATACCTCGGGAACCCACGGGGTCTCCGGCTTGGGTGAGACGGGATACTCCAGCTGGCCGTTAGGAAGAAGAAAGCGATCGTACACCAGCAACGGAATCTCGTATTTCCCCTGGGGAAGCTTCAGCGCATCTTCCGCTTCGTCCCGAATAAAATACATTCCCTGCAACCCCGCATAGATATTCAATCGATTGATGCCCATCGTGTGGTCATGGTAGAAGAGCATCGCTGCATCCTGCCGGTTGGGATAGTGAAACGTCGCGGAGTTGCCGGGAACGTACCAGCGCTCCGGATAGCCGTCGCTGCCCGGTGCAGTCTTGCCGCCATGAAGATGAATGACGCTGCGGACCTCCGGCAGCGTAGCCTCCGCGCCGTGAAGAGTATGGTCGATGGGTAAAAAGTGGCGCTGCGGCAACTCGTTCACCCACTCGACAATCAATCCATGATTGCTGCGCGTTTCAAACGTCGGGCCGGGTGAAGAAGACCCGAAACCCCACATGCGCGTGGCAGGCAAATCCCGGTGTACCTTGCATTCGACTGGCCGGATGGCCATGCGGTAGTAAGGAAGTTTAATGGAGGGGTCGTCCGGGCTGGGCCGCATTCCGTTGGGTTGTGCAATCGGGGGGATAGGGAGTGGATCCACCCAGGGCGTTAATTTATCAGGATCGAGCGTAGTCAATGAGTCTTGCTGGGACGGCAATTTGTTGACGGACATCCCGGCGGCCAAAATACCGGCGCGCTCCAGGAACCTGCGGCGTGTAATCAAATAGAAGCCTCGCTTAAAGCAAACATAAATTAACAGGGCAAAGGGACGAAGCCCTTTGCCCTGGCGAAACGAAACAGCAAATTGGTTTCTGTCTGTCTACTTCGTAACCAGCCCGGTGGAGGAATTGAGGATGTACGGCGTAGTGTCGGGGTTCCTGAAATCGAACATCGAGTTCAGCCGCCCGGCCAGCGCATCAAATGAACCCGTGATCCGCTGGCTGCCCAGCCAGTTGTCTTCTACGAACCGCAGAATCGAGGTCTGGTCGGTCACCGTGTGATCAACATAGTTTTGCTTCGCGTAGGGCGAGATTACCAGCAGAGGCAGTCGAGGGCCATATCCGCAACGTCCCTGGGCATGCTCGATGGTGACGCCCGCAAGGGCGCCCGTCCCGCTCCCGCATTGACCGGTCCCCGAAAGGGCGTCCAGGGTAGTGGCAGATTGGTTGACGATCGGACCCATCTGGTGGTCATACCAGCCGTCAGAGTCGTCGTAGGCAATGACGACGGCGGTATTTGCCCAATCCTTTTGCTTCTGCAGAAAATTGATCACGTCAACCACGAACGTCTGCTCATCTAGCGGATCGGAGTAGCCGGCGTGGCCGTCCTGGAAGCCCGGCGCCTTCAGAAAGCTGACAGCGGGGAAGTTGCCGGCGTTGATCGCGTCGTAGAAGTCGTGTATGTCGTACTGGTGATTCGCAGGGTCGCCGTTGATGCCCACCGTGCTGGGTGAGGTTGGCCGGGTGTGCTTCAGGTTCTGGGTCGAGGTGTAGTACTGGAAGGGCTGATGATGCGGAATATAGTCTGCCTTGTTGGTCATTGTGACCGCGGAAGTAGTACTGCGGCTGCAGCCGGTGCTGCCGTTCGCGTTCTTGAGAGTGAGGTCGAAGCCGCCCTCGAAGAAGCCCCAGCTGACGCCGGCAGCATTCAGCAGGTCGCCGACATTGGTTCCGCTCATACTCAATGACGCGCCCGTAGTTGTGGAGCAGACGTCTCCGATCGGATCAGCGTCACTCACCAGGGTGAAACCGCCGCCGCCGTCTGAGATCACATCTCCGCCGGCGTTCATCTGGTCAGCCACACCGTTGAGCTGGCCCGAGATCAGGTTGAGGGCGCCATCGGTGGAGGGACCAAAGTTGGTGCCGTAGGAGTTATCGCTCATGGCGAACCGCTGGGCATAATTCCAGAAAGCGGTCACAGTATTGCCATCGTAGTAGCCCATCACCAGTCCATTGGTCGTCTGGCCGTTGGGGGGTGGACCAGGCGTGCCCGTGTACTTGGGGAACAGGTCCATCAAACCGTCATGAAACGCCTGCTGTTCCGGCATGTAATCGTGATCCTGGTCGGCAGTTGAAGCCTGGGATCGATCCAACCGGAACGGGTTCGCTGCACCGGTGCCGTTGCCGCTGTTCAGGGCATTGGGGTTGTTGTAGAGCAGCCCGTCGGTGTAGCCGTTCACCGACGGTGTCCCCGGCTTGGCGTTAAACCGCGGCTGTCCGGCGGGGTTCAGAGCCTTGGGATAGGTGCCGAAGTAGTGGTCGAACGAGATATTTTCCTGAAAGATGACGACAAGATGTTTGATCGGTGTGCTGGTCCCGGATTGTGCCTCAGTTGCCACCGGATTGATCAGTGATCCGGCGAACATCAACGAGGCTAACGACGTGGCTACAAGCTTTTGCATCAGTGCTCCCTTCGAGGCCGGCTTAACGACCGCGATACAGCTTTAATGTCGCGATGTTAAAGACTGGTGATCAGGGAGTAACAAGACGTTAAATTCGGCGCTATGCTCCGTATCGAGCAAGTCGTTTAGCTAAGGCGGAACCCTTTCAGCCCGGTGAGTTGTAGAAACGTCAGCCACGTGAATCTTGGGTTGTTGAGCAGGTAGCGACGCCACAGGCGCCTGGGTTCCTTGATCAGACGGTACAGCCACTGCAATCCGGCTTTTTTCATCCAGTTTGGCGCTTCACTGAGATTTCCACTCAGCAGATCGAAAGCGGCGCCCACACCCACCATCAACTTGACCGGCATGCGGTTGCCATACGCCGCCATGAACCGTTCTTGCTTCGGCGTGCTCAGGCCGCACCACAACACATCCGCCTGCAACGTCTCCAGTTGGGCGCGTAGCTCATCCTCCTCACCAGGGTTAAGCGGGCGAAATGGCGGAGTGTAGGTACCGACAATCTGAAGCCCGGGGAACCTCCGGGTCAACTCCGCACGTAGTTCCTCAGCTACACCGGGCTTCCCCCCATAGAGGAAGTGTTTGTATCCCCGTTCTACCGAACGCTCGCAGAGACCGAGCATGTAGTCGGGACCGTAAACGCGGTTCATGTCCTTGAATCCGTGAATACGGCCAAGCCACACTGTGGGCATTCCATCGGGTGTGGTCAGAAAGGAGCGATTCAGAATATCCCGGAACGCGTTATCCGATTGCGCCTCCATGATTCCATGCACACCGGTCACGCACACGTAGCCTTGTGCTCCCCGGTCAAGCAGGAACTCGGTCTGGCGAAGGGCGGTCTCCATGTTTACGGCGCTCACGCCTACGCCGAGAATGTTCACCCGCTCCTGCCCGGATGACGGCGGTACGATGCCGCCACTCAAATACTGGTCAGTTGCTGAACGCAAAAGAGCCTCCACCGGCTTGGCAGTTTCACTAGTTTGAACCAAAAGTATACTTTGCCATACACCGCCGGTGTGATTTTCCTTGACAAAGATATGTCCCCGGTAATCCGAACCAGGTTACCCGCCTCGTTCCTCCCTCCTAAGAACATCACAGCAGACAACTTAAGGTTGCCCAAGGAAGCGATATACAGGGTCCGCCGGTGATCTTGAAATCCCTCTCTGCTCCCCCGGAAACCGCCAGGGCGCTGGTCAGAGCCGTCGCCGTGACGGTGCGCCGTTCGTTAAACCAGCCTTTAGGACCGTAATTCCGGTCGTACCGCCCTGCGCCCATGCCGCGCCCACGTAGCTTGGTACACGTCAAGCGATTCCCACATAAGAAGCAATGAATAACCCCCGGGTTAGCTGTCACCTGTCTGAACCCGCGTATTTAGCTGGTGTTGCGGTCAAAGATTCAGAACCGGCGTGGGCTATACGCTTTTTTTTTTGCATCTTCCGTGGTGCATCTACAAAAACAAAAGCGCGGCTTTTCCCGAGGGGAAACCCGCGCCTGTTGCAATCCGTTTTAGTAAGGGGTAAATAGAACGACAGGCCTACCGCAACACCGGTAGAGACCATCGTTGACCCAGATCTGGTGCTTGTTGTTCTCCATATCGAGCGTGACGGAATTCACTTTGCTGCCGGGCATGACAACGATCGAGACTCGCGGTTGAGGCACCGAAAATGAGAAAGGCTACGCTCGTCATCAGCTTCGTAACAAGAAGTAAGCGGAGGGCATGTGAGTCTTGACCATCTCCTTGGCGCGATAAGCCGCCTTCTTCACAGGCTCAAGGCACGGCGAGAGCAGCAGCCGAGACGGTTTCCCAGCCGTCTTCCGCTGCATGGTAATACTCTCCACGCAAAAGGGATTCAGTCTCCGGTTATAGCCACATCGGAGCGTGCGCAATCCGCGGTAGCCAACCGCCCTGGCCGCCTGCGCCACAGCATCGTCGCTGTACCCTCCAGGCGGTGCCAGCAACTCTCCTTGCCCCAGCCCGCAGTCGTGCAAGCGTCGGCGCGACTCTTCCAGTTGGTTGCGAAGTTCTTCCTTTGTCAGTGTGAGTAACGACGTGTGGTCGTGCGAGTGGCTCTCAATCGCGTGGCCTCGGTCTTGAAGCTCCTGGCACTGCGCCAATGTAAGATAACCTTCTTTGCCCAGCAGCGCGGTGCTCACAAAAAACACCCCGCGCACTCCGTTGCGCTCCAGAGTCGGAGCAGCGATCCTATAGTGATCTGCCGTTCCGTCGTCGAAGGTAACCATGAACCCTGTACACGCACGGCTGGCCCCACATTGTTCTCTTTGAATCTCGGCTGGAGAAACAGAACTGCCCCATATCCGCTTGGCAGCTCGCATATGCTTCTCGATTTCGTCGACGGACACGTCGAAAAAATTACCAATAGCACCGGCATTTTCGACGATGCGATGGTAAGTGAGCACAAGCAGCATAGCGGCCTCTTATGTCTTCGAAAGCGTCGACAACGCTGATAGCTCGCCCAGGTCGCTTTGAATTCGAACGTATGGAACCTCTGCTCGCGGTGTCGCCGCTTCAATCGCGAGCGTTCCTTCCGCGCCCGCCTCAGGCACGAATCCTAGCCGCCCCAGCATTTGTCCGGCCGGAACGTTGCGCTTTGTTTGAATGAACCGCGCCCTCACCGCTGTGGCGCCGCGAGACAGGTAATGGTTAATCAGATGGGCCAGCACGGCCTCATCAATCCCCTTACCCTGGATGCGGCACGAAAACATGCAGTCCCGTATGAGTATGCCCTCGTCCTGCCAGGAAACACAGATGAAACCCACATGGCCATAGTCGCCGTAGTTATCGGAACAGGACACAATGTAACAATCTCGTTCGGCGGAATGAATCAGTTCGCGCATCTCTTCAGGACTATAGCGTTGGCTGGCGATGTTGAGCTGGTTCGTTCGCTCCACGATGTCTTGAATCCTCGGCAGCAGGTCGTCGCCTGGACGATCGATGCGCACACGGATGTCACACGTCGCCATGAAGGCATCGTAGCCGAGCGAGTTGGACGCCATCGCTTGTTCGCGATTCGCCTCGGCTTGGTACATCTTTCTGCGCGACGCACCTTCGCTGCTGGAGTCACCAACGAACTCAGGACGCTCCAATAGGGAGAAACATTGATCGGCGGGAATGATGAGCACTGTAGGCAGCGCGGCGGCCACCTCATCTTGCTCAAACGGCATGTCATCCACAAAAGCAAAGGCATCCAGGCCGAGGTTAAGTTTCTTTGCGATCCTTTGGATGGACTCGCTCTTGGGCTGCCAATTGATTTGCGGCGCAAGGAACAGCTCCCAGAGGCCGAGCTGCTCCAACTTTTGGCGCGCATCTTCTTCCGAATTCTTACTCGCAATGCTCAGGAGTATCCCGCGGCGATCCAGCTCCCGCAGCAGAAATTGCAGACCATCAATGAGCTTCACTCCCAAGGTCCCGTTCTCAAGCAGCGTACCGCTCCACAGCGTATTATCCAGATCCCATATCACGCATTTAATTTTTCGCTTTGCGGCCTCTTTGGGCGCAGCGACAGCTGCTACTGGAACCTTTGCCAGCCGCACAAAGCTCGCAGAGCAAAAGTAGAGTTTCTTTTGGTCCTCTTCGGCAACGGACAGCGTCATTTCAAAAGGCCGGCTGAGGTCAATGAAGCGCTCCACTTCGGAAATCGGGATGGCAAACGAGGAAAAACCAGGGGCGGCATTGCCCACCCATTCGAATCTGCCCGCTTTATCGGTCACGCTCACGCTCTTCACCGCGAGGTGCATCTGGGCAACCACTGTCATCGGATTGAAAATCTCAATGAGAAGGCAATCTGGTTTTGGAAAATGCGAGTATAGCTCCCCGATCCGGCGGATGATTCTGCGCCGCAAGGACTGTATCACCAGGCTTAGTCGTTTGCGGCCCATGGCCTTCTGAAGAAAACGATCAAACGGTGTACTGAGTCCCCATGCCGCGGCCTCTGTGAACTGCAACAGATTGCTCAAGCTGTCGGGCAATTGGGTCGCGTTTCCCTGCGTCCAGAGCTTGCTCCAATTCTTGAACTCTATATACGCCGAGTACTTCATCCAGGTTGTCGGCGACGGTGCGCGATAAATTCCGAAGTTGAAGCGGCGGCAACGTCCGTCTGGGCGCGCTTTGTAAAACGAACAGGTTAGATAGCACGAGGGGAAAGCGCACTCCGAGCAATGCTCGCCCCAACTCATCTCGCTATGGGAGCGGATGCGGCCGGAACCATACTCCTTCTGAGATTCGGCATCCAGAGCCGGGTGCTCACCCTGGGAGGGCACCGCGCCTTCATATTGCTCAAACTCAAACATGTCCACCCCAGCATATTCTGTCGCGTTCAGGCAAAGCCTGTCAATCTTCGATCGAGAACCACCCCTTCGCGAACCGCCGCAAGTTGCTGAAAACGGGTCCCCGTAGCAGAGTTTGACCCTGATGTGCAACATCGAACGTTACCAAAGAATCAAAAAGGGTTGCCTTTCCTGAAGGGAAAGGCAACCCCTGGCTCATTACCGGGCGGCTAAAATGCTGGACCCACCAGGATACCGGCAGTTGGACCCTTTCGAAGAAATGAAATCTTTGTGTGACATCGTCCATGAGCTCGTTCCTCGAAAGCCGACAGCTAACCGTGTGCCGGCGATTGCTCTGACTTTGATATTGGCCGAGGTTTCATCGACTAAGTCACCCACGTCCTTGAAGCAACCGTAGTCGTGCCAGATAATTAGCCCCTCCGGGCGTAAATATTTCAATGCGTTTTGTGTGTCTTTGGCGACGTAATCGTAGTAGTGGCAACCACCGATGAAAACGATATCGAACCGACCTGGCAGCTCCGGCCAGTCAATCATGGCAGAATCACCAAACACCTGCTCGATCTTTCCCTCATGTTCGGTGTTGCGGAAACGCTGTCCGACTGTTCCGCGATCAGTGATATTTTGGTATTCTTCCGGCGTTTGGAGAGAAAAATCTCCTTCCCAGTTCGGGGGTAGGTCGACTGTAACAATCTGCGCATCGGCAGGCGTATTCGCCGCTAAGTTCAACGCTGTGCTTCCGTCAAATGTTCCTGTGTCATCTCGCCTCAAGCAACCTATCCTGGTGCGCGGCACCGGCGTGTGCACGAGTCTGGGTTGGCGCGCCGCATCAAGTTTGTTGCTTCGAGAGCGCCCGATAGCAAATCCGGAATATCGGCGCCACAACGAGTCGTTCAGAGGGGGCATTTCCGAAAATGCAAAGGGGCGGACCTTCCTGAAGGGAAGAGCCGCCCCTGGGTTCATTACGGAGTGATTAGAACGCCGGACCCACTACGATACCGGCGGAGACTATTTTGTTGGTCCAGACCTGGTACTCACTGTTCTCCACCTCGAAGCTGATCTGTCGAGGCGTGAGCACCGAGTTGCTGGAATAGTCGGCGGGCGAAGCAGGGAAGAACTGATCCTTGCGGTAG
>DASRRN010000728.1:0-9745 GCA_035695685.1 Acidobacteriaceae bacterium
CGCCACTATAGAGCTGAAGGAAACTGGACGGGTGCCCCACGTTCGCCCCACCTGCCCCGGCGTGCCGTGGGGCGTACTCCGGATTTCCTGTCGAGCTTGCTGGCGCTGGCGAACTTCATGCGGCTTTCCTTAATGAAAGCCGCACACGCGGGTGTTGGTGGCGCCCCGTGCAGGAAATCCGGATACGTGGGCCGAAAAAGATGGGGCGAAGCCCCATAAGCGCTAACATGTTTTGAATGTTTTTCTTCAAAACTTCCACAAAATCGTCATCCTGAGAGCCCGTGACTTTTTCGATCGTTTCGTGTTTTCTGCGTAGCTAACCGGATGCTTTTCACCCCCTACAAAGCCGTCATCCTGAGCGAAGCGCCGCGCGGATCTATCCATAACGGAAGGCTTATGGCGCGCAGTCGAAGGACCCCGGTGACGCTTGTTGGCAGATGCTCTTCCGAGCTTTCCAGCCACAAACTACAGGCCAAATTAAAAAAGTCACAAGCTCTGAGCGCTCCGCTCAGGATGACGATTTTGCGGGAGTTTTGAAGAAAAACATCCCAAACAAGTTAGCGCTTATGGGGCGAAGCCCCACCATAGTTTTTACAGTCCTTGCAACAAACGATGGGTGCCCCACATCCCCGATTTCCTGTGGAGTTTAATGGGTTCCGCGAACTTCATGCGCCTTTCCTTAAAGAAAGGCGCACACGCAGTCCTGTCCAGTGCAGCGTGCAGGAAATTCGGGGTATCTCGCTCGTTTTTCGCGAGATGTGGGATACCACGAACCTCAACCGTCGTCTCTCGGTCGAGCAGGACCTCGCGGTACAGATCGACCTCGAATCTGAGCACTACTGAGAAACCGGCGTTGGTTCCCGCTTACGTACACCCTCACCCACCATCCCCTCATGCCCGAGCGTCCGATTGAGCCACTCTGTCATTTGCACCTCCCAATCAGGGACGCCCGGCAACTTGTACCATCCACCTGTCCCATGCATCCCACCAGGAATACGAATGATCTCGCTCCGCACCCCAACCTTCTTCAGCGCCGCATCCAAATTCGTCGCTTCGCTAAACGGAATGTACTCATCCTTATCCCCAAGAATCTGCAAGAACGGAGGATCCCCCTTGGAAACATAACTAATCGGAGACGCTTCCTTCAGCGCCTCCTCCTCGCCCTTTTTCTTAATGAGAGGATCAAGCAGCGCGTGGACATCCGCATTCAGCGGAACAGTAGAAAAACTACTTTGGGCAAACAGCGTCACCACCGCCTGCACCTGGGCGCTCTCGCGATCCACGGGATCAGCCGCCGACCCATCACCGGGTGCATTCAGCAAACCCACCATGTTGCTGAGAAATCCACCCGCCGAGCCACCCACCAGCGCAATACGATTCGGCTGCCCATCCCAACGGCTCGCATTATGCCGGATAAAACGGATCGCCCGTTGTACGTCGTACACCATGTACGGGTAGGGATACTTCGGTGCTAACCGATAGTTAACGGAAAACACCGCATACCCAGCAGGAGCAAGAAAATCCGCGCAATAAGCTTCGCTGCCGCTCTTGCTATTACCCCGCTGGTAGCCGCCGCCATGGATGATGATCGCGATCGGATGTGGCCCCGCGCCCTTCGGGGCGTAGTAATCCATTGTCAACGGTTGTCCATCAGCCACCCCGTACACAATTCCGTCCTGTGTTGGAGTCCGTACCTCCGCCGCGAATCCGGAAACCGCCAATCCCAACAACACAACCCAGGAAAAAATCTTCATGCCGATCCTCAAGCGCTGAGCGGACGCTCAGGGTGCACCGTCATCCACAACAAAGCGCCCACCACCGCCAGCGCAGCAGCAATCGCAAACGACGTCGTCCAGCCAAAACGCTGGGCCACCCAGGGGGTGAGCGACGCGGTCACTGCCCCGCCCACCTGCGCTCCCATGTTGACCATGCTGGAGAACACTCCCGAACTCCGCCCGGCGATATCGGCGGAAACCGACCAGAACGAGCTCTGCGAAACGTAAAGCGCGCCCGCACCGCCGGCGAGGATCACACCCGCAAGCTGAGGGCTTTGCACCCTTGAGCCCAGCACAAGAAAAATGGCCGTAAAGAAGTAGGCCACCGAAGCCAGGCCGCAACGCCCTACACGCAGCCCGTAGGAATGGGTAAGGCGGTCACTGATGACTCCCCCAGCGAGACAGCCAATCGTCATGGAGAGGAAAGGCAACATGGAAAACAAAGCGCTGGCCTTGAGATTGAAGCCACGCACCTGGGCCATGTAAAGGAAGAACCAGCTGAAGAAAATCCAGGCGGTGTAACCAAAGCCGAAGTAGCAAACGATCAGTGCCGGCAAATCGCGCCTGCTCAGGATGGCTCGCCAGGAAATGACAACCGGCGCCGAACCGGCAGGTTCGCCGGGCTTAACGGCCGCATCAGCGGTGATGCCCTGGCGAATCGTATTCAACTCCGAAGGCGAGACCTTCGGGTCTTCTTCGGGAGTATCCCGAGCGAGCCACCACCACACCGCTCCCGCGATCACACCGATCACGGCGCTAAACCAGAAGGCCGAGCGCCAGCCGTGATGGAGAATGAGCCATGCCAGCAGTGGCGGGGTGAGGCCGCTGCCCGCGCCCACTCCGGCGAAGATCAGCCCATTGATGAATCCGCGTTCCTCGACCGGCACCCAGCGCGCGACGAACTGGTTGGCCGACGGATAAATCACGGCTTCGCCGGCGCCCAGCGCAAACCGGATGCCGATGAGCAGGAGCACCGCCTGGGATATACCAGGAGGTATCAATGTGGTGAGGGCAGTCGCCACGCCCCACCACACCACCCCCAGCGTAATGATCAGCCGCGGCCCGAAGCGGGAGGCGAGCCATCCCGCGGGTACCTGAAAACCGGCATAGCCAATCAGAAACGCGCTGAAAATCCACCCCAGGCGTTGGTTCCCCAGCCCGTACTCAGAGCTGATCTGAAGTCCCGCGATCGATATATTTGTGCGGTCGAGGAAAGAGATGGCGCTAAGAACGAAAAGCCAGAATGCGAGGAGAAGTCTCTTCCGGGTGTGGCGCTCTGCAAACATCGGTTATTGCTCCTGGGGACGCGGGCCGAAACAAATGATACCCCACGGAGAAACCGGGGCCGGGTCACGTATGATGCGTTTGTACCATTCAGCAATCGGGGCCCGACGGAGGGTTTCGTGTGTTTTTCAGCAAGCGCCAACTTTGTCGGCACCGCCGTGCTTGGCGCTATCGGAGTGGCCACACTGACTGAGGTGAAGCACAGGCGAGAGTTCCTTTTGGCAGCCATGCCATGTCTCTTCGCCCTGCACCAGTTCACCGAGGGTTTTGTCTGGCTGGCGCTCGACCACAAGCTGCCGCCAGTGGTGGCCCACGATGCCGGCGCAGCCTTCGTTTTGTATGCCCAGGGCTTGCTGCCGTTTCTGTTGCCCATGAGCGTCTTTCTCATTGAGCCAACGCGCAGCCGGCGCCGCAGAATGCTTGGGTTCACCATCCTTGGCGGTGGTCTTGCGGTTTACCTTCTGTGGGGGCTCATCGCTTATCCGCTGCAGGTTTCCGCAGGGGCTAACGGCATCGTTTACCTCAACCACATAAGCACGACAACGTTAGTCGCGGTGCTTTATGTGATCGCGACCTGCGGAGCTCTGTTCTTTTCTGGTTTTCGCCTTCTCGTCTTGCTGGCGTGGCTTAATTTGGTCGGCCTGCTGATCGTGATGGTGGTGCGGCGGCTTGAGTTTACTTCTCTGTGGTGTGCTTATGCCGCGGTGGTGAGCGTCGTCATCTACTTCTTCTTTCGTCGCAGCCGTCATAAGCGGCCGGCAAAATATTCCCTGGAAGCAGCCGCATGAATTCCGAATTCGTTCTTCAAGACCTGAGAATGTTTTGGTGGGCTTTTGCTGTGAGAGGCGGCCTGGCGATGATCTTTGCCGTGGTCCTGTTTCTTGCCAGCAGTTTCCTGGGGATTTTTTTCTTCGATCCGGTCACCCTGGTCTATCTGAGCCTTCTGCTCGGCTCTTTTGTGTTGGGGAATGGTCTCCTACAGGCAGTCGCGTCTGGTTTCGCGTTCGAGCACCATTTGCACCTCCGGTGGCTGGCGCTTTGCGAAAGCTGCTTCGAATTGCTGCTCGGAGTTTACATCGGCATTTCCATGCTGATGACCCCTCAAACTCTCGCTTTTCTGGCCGGGATCCACGCCTTGGGCAATGGATTTTTCCAAACCGCGATGGCGGCCAGGATGCGGAAGGAAAGAGGCTGTCTAATCCTTACCGGCTTAGCAAGTGTTGTCTCTCTGTCTGTAGGGGTCTTGTTTTTGACCCATTTCAACCAGCCCGCACGACCCACAACACAAGCCTTATCCGGCTTCGAACTTTTTAGCGGCATCACGTGGTTGGTGTTCGCGTTCCGATTACGGAGCTAACCGTCTTCGACCTATCAGATTTGGGCGAAAGACGACCGCGGTGTCAGGATAGCGTCGGCTGGCGCGGCCCATCGTATACTTGTTCTATGTCCATTGTGCGCAACATAGCGGGAGTGGCGAAGGGGATGAGCATCACGTTTCGCGAGATGCTGCAGCCAACTGAAGTAGAAAACTACCCGGATGGACCGGGCCCCAACCGCGGCGCTCACTTTCAGGATCGTTTCCGCGGCGCTCATGTGCTGCAGCGGGATGAGAACGGTCTGGAGAAATGTGTTGCCTGCTTCCTCTGCGCGGCAGCCTGCCCCGCCAACTGCATTTACATTGAGGCAGCCGAGAACACAGAAGAGCGCAGAATCTCGAGTGCCGAACGCTATGCCAAGGTCTATAACATCGATTACAACCGCTGCATCTTTTGCGGTTACTGCGTCGAAGCCTGTCCCACCGATGCCATCACCCATGGCCACGGCTTTGAGCTTGCCTCGCTCAACGCGACGACCCTGATTCATCGTAAGGAAGACATGTTGGTCCCATCCATTGGGCTGCCGTATAACGTCGCCACCAAAGCGGGTGCAGTGAAGTAGACGAACCGTCCACCCCGTAGGCAAGGTACTTTATGGTGTAAATGCGGCGGGGGGCTGTTAGCATCTGCTCATGCAAGGCAAAGGTACGGACAGCAATGAGCAGAAGCGGATCTTCCACGTGAGCAGTCGCCTGAACATCATGGGGCTGCGCGACGAAATTCTGCGGATGCATGGTTTTGAAGTGGATTCGACGGTTTATTCGAACCAGGCAGCCGACGAAGTGGCCAATAAAGACTATGACCTGGTGTTAATCGATGTCGAGGCGGACGTCAGGGTACGGAGCGCTCAGGAACTGTGCGACGAGATCAAGAAGATCCACCCGCTCCAACATGTCGCTTTTGTCTGCAATTACCGGGTGGCCATTGACAGCGACTGTCCCGACGAGATTATCCACGCGGAATTCAATCCCGAGGCGCTGGTGCGCGGCGTGAAAGATGCACTCGGAAAGAACGAAGAAAGCGATAGGGACCGCGCTCTCTAGGCCCCTAACTGGCCTTCTTCCGCGGCTGCGCCGCCTGGAACTCGGCCTTGAGCGCCGCTTGATGCATCGGCTTCTCGTGCAGCAACAGTTGCGTTGCCTCCAGATGCGCGTTGGCATGGAACCAATCCTGCACAATGTTGTCGTAAAGCAAATTGAGCACGGCCAGCAGCGACATTCCCTGGTGGTGAGCCATCCACTCCAGGACCAGCTTGGGTGTCTTGGTCGATTCCTGGTAATCTGCCGCCTCGTAAAAACCGAAAGCGCCCATCCAGCCCATCTTGGCCATACGCTTGAGATTCTTCAGCGCCTCCACCGGCTCGATGCCCAGCACCAGGCAAGTGGAATAGGGCGAAACCACGGGCCCCGCCACAGCGTCCCACTTCAGCGCAATGGGGGGAATGCCGAACGCCTGGTAATGGTAATGACCGTGGTCGTCTTTGCCCGACCAGCCAGATTCCGATATACCCCAGGGAATGCCGTGCTCCTTCCCAAACGCGCGCTGGATCGCCACCACACCGCTCAGGGTGCGCGATACCAGCGTGTCAGGATAACTGCGCATCCAGATGTTCGGCATCATGTATTCGAACATGGTGCCGGTCCAGGAGATGAGCACGGGGTGCCCATAGGCCATGGTGTGGATTCGGCCCAGTTTAAACCAGCTTTGCTGCGGTGCTTCCCCTTTGGCGACGGTAATGAACGCCGCAATGCGAGCTTCGCTGCACAACAGGTCATAGCAGGCCTGGTGTAGATGCTGGCGCTCGATCTCATAACCGATTGACAGCAGCAGGCGCGACTTATCCATCAGGAAGCCGAAATCCATTTCGGTGGCAAAACGCATCGCTTCAGCGGAAAGGACCTTCAGCTCGTTGGCCAGGGTCTTCAGGCCCTCCCGTGCAGGTGCTAACGCGATCCGCAGCTCTTCGGCCAGCACGACCAAGGGCGAATCGGATGCCAGGGTGGTGGAAGCGCGGGCGACGCGTGAATCCAGATCGGCAGCCAGCGCGCTGGCAAGTCCCGTCTGCACTGTGGCCGCAGTCTCCGCAATGCCCTGCAGCTGCGACAGATCAAGCAGCGGCGCGAACCGGGGCAACAGCCACGGCATGTAATCCTGAACGATGCCGGCCACCGCGCTGATGCGCCGGTGGGTTTCCGCCAGCCACCAGGAAGTCTCCTCCGCTGATGGAGCGGCAAACTCAGGTGCTTCGACAGTAGTAAGAGCCCAGGCGATCCACGCCTCGGCCTTCGCGTCTAATTCTGGTGGCGCCAACGCCTTCAGGCCGGCAGGTGCATCTGGCAAACTCGTCAACAATTGCCAATGATCGCGTATACCAGAGAACAACCCCGGATCGAGCAGCGGCTCGCGCAGTAGAGCTCGGCAACCGGTGCGTAAGGTATAGAACGAAGCCGCCAGGTTGCCGCTATCGACCGAAGAAATGGTAATCGGGTGGATAGGCGCCAGGCTCCGTGTGTCGTACCAGTTGTAGATATGGCCGCGAAATTTCTCCAGCTTGTCGTAGGTCTGCAAGCTCCGCCCGGTTAGCTCAACGAATTCAGGAATGCTCAAATAGCCGAAGGTAACAGCCGCCTGCCGGGCATTGAGCAACAGTCCAAAATTCGTCGGTGAGACGCGCGCTGCCTCAAACAGACCCTCCTCCTCGACGTTATCCGGGATAAGGTAGTTGTGGCTCTCGCCGCCGAACTGGTTGAAGTAGCGCCAGGTCTTCAGCGCCAAGTGGCGCAGAAAGCTATTTTCTTCCTCGGTGAGCTTCGGCCTTGTCTGCTGAGGCGGGTTATTAAGCCAGGCGGTGATACCCCCTGCAGAGGCCCAAAGGATAAGAATCGGGAGTGCCACCAGCACCGACTGCGGGTGACGCAGAAAGACCAGCACGCCCACCACCAATGCGACCAGGGGCGTCAGGGCGAGGTAGCGATCGACAGGCGTGCGCCCTTTCGCCGACGCTTCAGCCTCCGCAGCAGTTTCCCACTCGAGCAGGCGCTGCCCCGTAATAAAGCTGCGCACAAGGGAGCGAATGATCGCGTCCAGCGCCAGCAGCGTCTGGTGGGGCAGGTAGACCAGGGTGAGCAGGGCGATAAACGTGCCTTGTTCAAAGCCGCTGAAGGCGTCGCGCATCTGGCCCGGCAACTTGGTGACGTAGGCTCGCCCCACGCTGAAGACGAGCTGGACCATCGTGGGCACGAACATGAGGAACAGCGTGACCACTGTCCAGTAGAGCGCGCCGCCAGGCAATCCAAGCCATCCCGCGAGCAGCAGGGCAAAGGTAAACACTTCCACCAGCGACCGGCGCAGATTGTCGAAGATCTTCCACCGCGAGATGGTGGCGATGGGGTTGCGCACATAGCGCCCGGATTCATCCGGAACCTTGGAAAAAAGCCATTGCGCGATTTGCCAGTCACCGCGCAGCCAGCGGTGCTTGCGGCGGGTGTAGGCACTGTAGTGCGATGGGTAATCGTCGATGACCTCAACGTCTGTGGTTAACCCAACCCGGGCATACGAGCCCTCGATCAGGTCGTGGCTGAGCAAGGAATTGCGCGGGAAGCGGCGATCCAGCACTGCATGCAGCGCGTTGATCTCGTAAATCCCCTTGCCGGTAAAGATGCCCTCCCCATATAAGTCCTGGTACGCATCGGATATGGCGCGCGTATATATGTCGAAGCCCGTCTGCCCGGAGTAGATGGAGGCCATTCGCGAGCGGGACGCCGATTGCACGCTGACGCCCACTCGCGGCTGCAGAATGCCGTAGCCCTCGGTGACGATCCGCAGTTCGGGATCAATGATGGCCCGATTGAGCGGATGCGCCATGGCGCCGATCATGCTATGCGCCGTGCCCCGTGGAAGCTGCGTATCGGAATCAAGCGTGATTACGTACTGCGCGTGCATAAGTGCACTGAGATTGCCGGCCTTCACCGGGAAAGGGTCGAACTGCCCCTTGAGCAGCTTGTTCAGATCCAGCAGCTTGCCCCGTTTACGCTCCCAGCCCATCCACACGCCCTGGCGGGCGTTGAAGATGCGATGGCGGTGGAGCAGGAAAAACGATCCCGCCCCCGCCTTGGCATAGCGCTCGTTCAGTTCGTTGGTCAACTGAATAGCCAGGTCGACCAGGGGATCGGTATCGTTTTGCCGGGGGCGGGTGACCGAGTCGGGAAGATCGGTGAGCAGGCCAAAGTGTATGTTGCGGTCCTGGTTGGCCAGGTAGCGGACCTCGAGGTCATCGAACAGTTCGCGTACCTGCTTCTCCTTCACCAGCAGGGTCGGCACCACCACTAACGTGGTGAACGCCGGCGGCACCCCTTTGGAGAAATCGAGCTTGGGCAAGGCGTAAGCCTTGAAAATTACGGTGACTGTGTTGTTTACCAGATCGACCGCCCCCTGCGTGACCGGGAGTAATAACAGCAGGAAGGCAATGGTAAGCCCGCCGAAGATCGGGTAGCTAGGCACCAGCGGAGCCAGAATCAGCCCGATGAGCACCACCGTGATGATCTGAATGCCGCCTATATAAAAGTCATCCGCGTTGTTCCAGATCGTCTGCCGCAGCCGGTCGATAAAGCGAGGGCGATAGCCGACCCGCGAGGCAAGCTGGGGAAAGCCCCGGTCAATGATGTAATAGCCGACATGCGCGCGCCGGGCGCGAAGGCGGGAACCTTCTACGCGGTGTTTTTCCTTCGCTTCCATGGCGAGGGCGAGCGCAGCCTGCGCCACTTCCAACTCGGAACAATCGGAGTAGCGGGCAATCTCCGCCACCCGCTTCCGGTAACCCTCCCGGCTGTCGAAGTCCATAAACCGGTAAGCGTTGACGGGGTCCTGCTGAAGAATGGGGTCGTACACGACCAGCGGCTCGATCAGCGTGAACCAATCGGCATACCCGACGTCACGCAGGCTTCTCATGCGCGTCTTAAGCAGTTCGGCGCCGGCCTCAGTGTGCGATGCCTCATCCATGATGACCCCGTTCGCCTGCATGATGACCTCTTCCACCAGCAGGAATTTCAGCACCGGAGCCAGAGCCCACAGCTCCCGCAGCTCCAGTGCGTCGTATTCCTGCACCCTGCTGATAAAAGCCTGAATCGCATCGGGGTGATATTCCGAACCGGTAGCCTGCAGATAGGCGTCGGCCACAGTCACGATGCGCGGCTCGTCGTTCTCGCGGTCGCGGATCGTGCGGGGCGAACGGCCCAATTTCTTGCGTACGGTGGAGATCTCAGTAATTACTGAGCGCAGCAGCCGCGGGTTTTGCCGCAACTCGAGCAACGG
>DASRRN010000729.1:0-13373 GCA_035695685.1 Acidobacteriaceae bacterium
AAGGTCCAGACAACCTGGTCGCACTACCACGGAGAAAGAAATGTCTCTTTGCTATCCATGCTGGTTGCTCAGCGCGGCGCTCGTATGCCTGCCTTTGGCGCGAGCGGCGGAGTTAACCGCCGTCCGCGGAGTTGTCCACGATCCACAACATCGGCCCATTGCCGGCGCGACGGTTACTTTGCGCGCGGCCTACTCCGATTTTGAGATCACTGAAAAGACCGACACCGACGGCGAGTTCAGTTCGTCCGCGGTTCCCCCAGGCGTATATGTGGTGACTGCAGCTCAGCCTGGTTTCGACACCACCACGCAGAGCATCACGATTGCCTCTAATACCACGCCCGTGTTGCATTTCGAGCTTCAGGTTGCGTCGGTCCAGACTTCTGTTGTCGTCACCAGCGATGCCTCCGCCGTCAATGTGGAAAGCGTCACGCCTACCACTCTGATCAGCCGCGAAGACATAGCGCGCACTCCAGGCGCCGATCAGACCAACAGCCTGGCCATGATCACAGACTACGTGCCGGGCGCGTATATGACCCATGACATGCTGCACATGCGGGGTGGTCATCAATTGAGCTGGCTGATCGACGGGGTCGCTATCCCCAACACCAACATCGCCAGCAATATCGCCCCCCAGATCGATCCCAAAGATATCGACTATGTCGAGGTGGCGCGAGGGAGCTATCGAGCCGACATCGGAGACCGCACCTACGGGGTCTTCGACGTGGTTCCGCGCACGGGCTTTGAGCGCAATCGCCAAGGCGAACTGGTTCTTACGTTGGGCAATTTCTACCAGACCAATGACCAGCTCAGCCTGGGGAACCATTCGCAGAAATTCGCCTGGTACACCAGCCTCAATGGCAACCGCAGCCAGTATGGATTGCAAGCACCCATCGAACAACCCGTTCACGATGCCAATAATGGGTACGGAGGCTTTGTTTCCTTGTTGTTTAACCGCGATGCTGCCAATCAGATGCGCCTGGTGACGCAGCTTCGTTCGGACTATTACCAGATCCCCTACGATCCAAACGTCGATTCCTGGCAAAACCAGCTCTACAATTCGAGCGGCTTGCGGGATGGGGAGCATGAAACCGATGGTTATGCTGCCTTCACCTGGGTGCATAACTTCAACTCATCTACCTTGCTGCAGTTTTCGCCTTTCTACCACTACAACAGCGCTAAATACGATCCCAGCCTGGACGATCTGCCCACCGCCACCACCTCTGACCAGACCGGAAATTATGCCGGCATTCAAACCTCCCTTTCGACGGTGATTGCGAAGAATTCACTCAGCGGCGGGATCTATGGCTATGGCCAGCATGAACATGATGTTTTTGGCGTGCTCTTTAACGACGGCAGCAGTCCGAATTTCTCTCAGCCGCAACAGATCGCGGCCGGAGTGGAAGAAATTTTTGTCGAGGATAGCTACAAGCCCGTTACCTGGTTAACGCTAATCGGTGGTATGCGGCAGTCGCACGTGGAGGCAGCTGTAGTTGAGAACGCTGTCTATCCCCGCATCGGCGCCTCCGTGCTCATTCCTAAGCTTAACTGGGTGTTGCGCGGCTTTTATGGCCACTTCTACCAACCACCGCCGCTCACCAGCATCTCCGGCCCGGTGTTGCAATACGCTAACGGAAGCAACACCAGCTTTGTTCCTCTACGAGGTGAGCGTGATGAGGAGCATCAATTTGGGCTACAGATTCCATTTCGCGGATGGTTGCTGGACGCCGATACCTTCGAAACCCGTGCCAACAATTTCCTCGATCACAGCAATGTTGGCGAATCGAGCATTTTCATCCCTGTGACCGTGCAAGGGGCGCTGATACAAGGTTGGGAATTAACGTTGCATTCACCCCGGCTGTGGCGCTACGGCCAGTTTCATCTTGCTTACTCGAATCAACTGGCACAGCAGCGTGGACCAATCACCGGCGGCCTGATCTGCTATCCGCCGGATTCGCCGGCTTGTGCGGTCGAGCCAGGTTATTCGGCACTGGACCACGATCAGCGCAACACGCTGAACGTAGGCATGAACGGAAGTCTCCCGTATCATGCTTACGCTTCGTTCAATCTCTACTACGGTTCCGGTTTTTCCAACGGTTATACCGATCCGCCATCCCCGTACGGGGGTGCCTACTTGCCGGGACACGTGTCCGCAGATTTGGCGGTGGGTAAGACGATCGGTGAGAATTTCTCTGTCTCCGTCGATGCGAAGAACATTGCCAACACCCGCCGGCTATTGGACAACAGCCTCACCTTCGGCGGCTTTCACTATAACGATCCGCGCCAGATTTACGGAGAAGTGCGCTATCGCTTTCACTTTTGAAGGTTTGTTCAGCAGAATGGAAGCCACAGATTTCTCCTCTACGCTACGCTTCGTCGAAAATCATATCCGAGGGGCTGGATGAAGGCGTGAGACAGGCCGCGCAAAGAGTCTCTGGACGAAGGGCACGGCTTTGAAGGGGACGGCCTGCAGGCCGTCCGGAACTGCCTCGCAATGAATGCGGCCAAAGAAGGTGTGTGAGAACTCGGTATTTAGAATTTAGTCCCGAAGGGACGGCTGAACTTAGCCCAGGACGCTAGTCCTGGGTTGAATTTGAAAGGACGACCCAGTCCCGCAGGGACGGCTGAAAACGGGCTGCGACGCAATCCTCCTTCAGCCGTCCCTTCGGGACTAAATTTCTAAATCTCGGTTCTCACGCACGCTCTTTAGAAGACCCTGGGGTATGCTTTTCAAGATAAGAAGCTCAGATTTGTCCCTTTAGCTACGAATCTCAAGCGCCGGAGATGTGGTGATTCCAAAGTACCTGACGGGCCTGCGGCGGAGTTTCCATTATCAACAACACAGGCTCTAGGATAAAAAGAGAGGAAACATGCGGCAATTTGTTCGTGGAGTAAGTCGCTCCATGACCTTGTTCATATTCGGAGCCGGCATGCTGATCGGCTGTCGTAACGGCAACCAGTCGGACGAGAAGCAGCCCACCGCGATCAGCGACACCGCGACCTACCAGCTGAGAGGAATTGTGGTTTCTTCCGATTCAGCAAAAGGCGTAGTCACCATCGACACCGAAGCCATCCCCGGCCTCATGGGGGCGATGACCATGCCCTACAAACTCGCCCAGCCGGGTATAGCCACGGAGCTCCACCCCGGAGACCACGTAACCGCGATGCTGCGGATCTCATCCTCCGCAAGTGTGTTGGATCAGATCGATGTAACCGCACAGGCCAAACCGGACTACAAGCCAGAGAAACTCTATAACGTTCCCGCACCGGGGCAGGCAGTGCCCAATTTCAAGTTTCTCAACCAAAGCGGCAAGACGATCGCGATCGAGCAGTTTCGCGGCAAAGTATTGTTGGTCACCTTTATTTACACGCGCTGTCCGCTCCCCGATTACTGCATTCGCATGAGCCGCAACTTCGCCACCATCCAACACGAGCTCTCCGCTAACCCGGAACTTTACAATAAGACCCATCTGCTCAGCGTCAGCTTTGATCCTGTGCACGACACTCCTAAAGTGCTGCGCAGCTACGGCAACTCTTACACCGGCGAACACGGCGATAAGGCGTTTTCTCATTGGGATTTCGCCGCGCCTTCATCTTCAGAATTGGACGCGGTGGACCAATTCTTTGACGTGGGTGTGAGCCCCGGCGCCAACAGTACCCTCACCCACACACTTTCCACAGCCATCATCACGCCCAGCGGCAGGATCTTTCGCTGGTATCCGAGCAACGAATGGAGCCCCTCCGCTATTGTTGACGAAATAAAGCGGGCCGCTGCCGAATAGCCATTGCGTTGACTACCACGCCGGTTTTCCTCAATAAAGGCCGCGCTTCGCTAAACTAACCTGTGCACAATAGAAGTGGAAATGCTCTGGAAGGAAGCTATGATTCTCGTGCTCATGGGAGTAACCGGGTCTGGCAAGACCACAATTGGCAAACTGCTGGCTGCGGAAACGGGCTGGCGGTTTGCCGACGCCGACGACTTCCACTCCGAAGCCAATAAGGCAAAGATGCACGCCAGCATCCCGCTGACCGATGAGGATCGCAAGCCCTGGCTGGCTACCTTGCACAATTTACTGCTGGGTTGGTATGAAGCGGGAATCAGCGGCATTCTTGGCTGCTCTGCATTGAAGCAGAGCTATCGGGATGAGCTTACCGCTCAAATTCCGCCGGTCAACATTCGCTTCATCCTGCTCGACGCTTCGCGCCAGGAGCTCGAGGAGCGTCTCAAGGAACGTAAGAACCATTACATGAGTCCACAACTCTTGCAGAGTCAACTCGACACCCTCGAAGTGACCCCCGATCTCATGCGGGTCTGTGCGGAAGGCCCGCCGGAGAAGATCGTCCAGGAAATCCTGGATGAGCTTCTGACCGTAGAAGGTAAGGTCGACGTATAAGGAATCCGCCCCGCATCTCATCCGCGGAGGTAAAATCAAGGCTGTGAACACCGTTCTTTCAATTGAAGCAGAATTGCCCCGCAGCCTGGTCCTCGATCCTCCCCTGACCGATGCTGAGTTCGAAGCTCTCTGCGCCGCCAACGAACTCATCTATTTTGAGCGCACGAGAGAAGGGGAAATTCTAATGCACTCACCGGCCGGAGGATTTACCAGCAGTGGAAATGCTGAAATTGTTGGGCAGCTCCGCTCGTGGTGGAAGACCCATCGGCGAGGCATGCTGTTCGATTCGAGCGGCGGGTTCTTCCTTCCCGACGGTTCGATGCTGAATCCTGATGCCTCTTACGTCCAGCCCCACAAGCTTGAGGGATTGACGAAGGACGACCTGACAGGCTTCCCCCGCCTCTGCCCCGACTTTGTTGTCGAGTTGCTATCGATTTCAGACAGCCTGCCCAAGGCCCAGCAAAAAATGGAGCGTTGGATTGAAAACGGGGCCACTCTCGGCTGGCTGATCGACCCCTACAAGAAGAAGGTCTACATCTATGAGCCTGGCGCCGGAGCCGCTGCCGAATCTGGCAATGCCGTTCACGGCAAGGGGCCCGTCGAGGGTTTCACCCTCGACCTCGATGAGCTTTGGCGGTGCTATGAGATTTGAGGTTTTCGGAGGCGTCCGCCCTAATGGCGAAAGTCACAGTTCTCTTCGGTGTTCTTCTCATACTTCTCGGTGGAGTAAGCTACGTTCTCACCGGCCACAAGTTTCCCACCTCGCTCATTCCGGTAGCCTTCGGAATTCTGCTGATTACCTTCGGCCGCATGGCCGAAACCCCGGTGCCACGGCGTCGTATGTTGTTCATGCATATTGCCGTAACGATTGGGTTGCTGGGCTTCCTCGCCACCGCTCCGGCCCTGGTTCAGGTGGTGGAACTCGTCAAGGGCAAGCCATTCCCCTACCCGGCGGCTATTGAAGAAAAAGCAGCGATGTCGGCCCTCATGCTCATCTATGTACTACTCTGTGTGCGTTCGTTCATCGCTGCGCGCCGCACCAGGGTCTAGGGGGCCTTTCCACCGTGAGTTTGCGATCCAGCGCCGGGGCCGGTACGTCTTTGCGGGCTGAGCGGTCGACCCGGAGCGCGACCGGTACGACAGGCGACGAGGTTAAGAAAAAAAGGCCGCCCCTGCGTAAGGTGCTGCCCGAGATCTGGACACTCATCAAGCCGCGCAGATGGCTGCTGGCGTTTGGCTTCGTGTTGATGGTCATCAATCGCGTTTGCGGGCTGGTGCTCCCCGCGTCGACCAAGTTCCTCGTCGACGGCGTCCTGGTCAAAAAGCAAGCCGGCAAACTGCCCTGGATCGTCGGCGCGGTTCTTCTGGCGACAACCATACAGGCCATCACCTCATTTTCTCTGACCCAGCTACTCTCCAAAGCCGCCCAGAGGCTCATTGCAGATCTGCGTATGCAGGTGCAGCAGCACATCGGCCGTCTTTCCGTCAGCTTCTACGACGCCACCCGCACCGGCGTCCTGGTGTCGCGCATCATGACTGACGTGGAAGGCGTACGCAACCTCATCGGCACCGGCCTGGTCGACTTTGTCGGGGGACTCTTGACGGCCGTCCTCGCCTTCTTCATCCTGATGCGCATCAGCGCCAGCATCACCCTCATCTCCTTTGCTTTCGTGCTGACCTTCGTCTTTATTCTGCGTAAGGCATTCGGTGTGATCCGTCCCATTTTCCGCGAGCGCGGCCGCATCAATGCAGAGGTCACCGGCCGGTTGACCGAATCGCTGGGCGGCGTGCGTGTGGTCAAGGGGTACCATGCGGAAGAGCGCGAAGCCGGTGTCTTCGCCACCGGCGTGGAACGGCTTTATCAAAACGTCGTGCGCTCACTCACTGCCACCTCGCTGCTTTCGCTAGCCGCGACCGCCATTCTGGGCATCGTCGGCGCCACCGTCATGTGGCTCGGCGCTCGCCAGGAGATGGCTCACAAGATCACCCTCGGTGATTACTTCACCTACACCATGTTTTTGGCGTTCATGGTTGCCCCCGTCTTCCAGGTAGTGAATGTCGGCACTCAGCTGACCGAGGCCATCGCCGGCCTCGACCGCACCAGCGAGATCCTTGCGGAAAGGGAAGAAGACGCCGAGCCTGACCGTACCGTGACCCTGGGACCCATTGACGGCGACGTAAAATTTGAGGACGTACACTTTGCCTACGAAGCCGACAAGCCAGTTCTCCATGGCGTCTCGTTTCATGCGCGTCCAGGCACAGTCACTGCGTTAGTGGGCTCTTCGGGATCGGGCAAATCCACCATTATTAGCCTGGTCTGCGCCTTCCATAAGCCGACCTCAGGCCAGGTGCTGGTCGACGGTACTGACCTTTCGACCGTGCGCCTCAACAGCTATCGCAGCCAGCTGGGCGTAGTCCTGCAGGAATCTTTTCTTTTCGATGGCTCGATCCGCGACAATGTAGTCTTCTCTCGCCCCAACGCCACCGAAGAGCAATTTCTCAATGCCTGCACCATTGCCCGCGTTGACGAATTCGCTACTCGCTTTCCCGAAGGCTATGACACCATCGTTGGCGAGCGGGGCGTGAAGCTATCTGGCGGTCAACGCCAGCGCCTCTCCATTGCCCGGGCAATTCTGGCCGACCCGCGCATTCTGATCCTGGATGAAGCTACGTCTTCGCTCGACTCTGAATCGGAAGCGATGATTCAGAATGGTCTCAGTTACCTTATGCAGGGGCGTACCACTTTCGTGATTGCCCACCGTCTGTCCACTATCCGCAGGGCCGATCAGATTCTAGTGGTGGAGGGTGGGCTCATTCTGGAACGCGGCACGCACACCAGCCTCTACGCTCTCGAAGGCCGCTATCACGACCTATACACCCGGCAGCATGGCCTCGAGGCCAATCGCTTTCTTGCTCCGGGCGAGGGTGAAAAGCTCTTTGAAGAGTTGAAATAATTCTAGCTGTCTACAAGTGCCGCAAGTTTCTTCGGTGCAATCTGTAGATAGCTGCCATGAATCAATTCTTTGACCTCAGTCCAATTCAGCGTCGCACGATCCATGCGCAGACCAATCCACCCTCTCGATCCGATGTATGCGGGTAGATAAAAGCGGTTGGGGCCCGATTCGACGAGGAAACGGTTCTCCCCCGGCAAGACCTTACAGCAAACGCTGATGATGTTGTCACCGTGATGATTATTGAGGTAATAGGCGAACGTCCTCTTGCCAACCAGAAAGGCAGAGTGCGACCCCTTGTCTTCACGCCTTGCGTCCGGCAACGCCAGACAGATCCTTGTCAGCGCGTCCAGTCGATCCTGTCGGCCCGGCTTCTCGGCCATAAACGATCCAGGAAAATAATAAGGCCTATCGCCTTAAATCCGCTCAGAATCACTTGAACTGGCTTGCCACGGCTGTTGAAGGAGGCAACCAGGGGAGTCCGAAGGAGGGCCTCAAGTACGGCCAGCAGCATCAGAACGAAACACGACCTAGCAGGGCATCGGTTCGTACCCAAATTCAATCTAATCGGGAAATGCTGCCATCGTGGTAAGCATAAAGGGTCACAGAATGTTCGAAGAAAGGTATTTCTAATGGGAAAAGCACTTGGCATCACACTGGAAGAAGCGCGTCACATCATCGCCGCGGCCATCAAGAAAGCAAACGAGATCAAGGTGATGATGAACATCGCCGTAGTCGATGAGGGCGCCAATCTGGTGGCATTCGAGCGTATGGATGGAGCCTGGATCGGCAGCATCGACATTGCTCAAAAGAAAGCCTTTACCGCGCGCGCTTTCGATCTCGACACCAAGTCGCTGGGTGAGAACTCCCAGTCTGGCCAGCAATTCTTCGGTATCCACGCGTCGAACAACGGCAAGATCATGATTTTCGCCGGCGGAATTCCAATTAAGCGAGGAGGACAGGTGGTCGGCGCCATAGGTGTCAGCGGGGGCTTAGGCAAGGACGACCACAGCGTGGCTGAGGCCGGCGTAGCGGCCGCCAAGCCCTGACGCCGGCAAATATCGTATGATTCGGTAGATTGGATTTCCGACACCTGGTTGCTCATCTCCGTTGGTACCGCTGCGCCTCAATCCTCTCGGTGTGGCTTTTGTTCCTGCCGTTACTGTCCGGGCAGGCGCAGCCGGGCACCATCTCCGGCACCATTGTGGATGCCCGAAATCAACCGGTGGCGGGGGCTCAGATTCTTGGTGATACAGGTCAATTACTGGGCACCACGGCCGCTGACGGGAGCTTCACCGTGCCCGCAGGATCGGGCCGGGTGGAGATTGCCGCTCACGACTTTGAGCCAACATCGGTCAACCTGGAAGGGCCTTCTCCTGTTCACGTTCTTCTGGAGCATCCCCTCGAAAGCGTTACCGTAACTGCCTACCGGTCGCCTCTCGCATCGGGTGATAGTCCTGCCAGCACGCGCATTCTCACCGCCCAGCATTTGCGAGAGGCAGCTGGAATTTCGCTCGACGACAAACTGCGCCAAGTGCCCGGTTTTGAACTATTCCGCCGTACCAGTTCCCTGGTAGCCAACCCCACCACCGAGGGCGTTTCCCTGCGTGGGTTAGGATCGACCGCGGCCAGCCGCTCGCTAGTGGTATTTGATGAAATTCCGATCGACGACGCCTTTGGAGGCTGGATTCACTGGGAGGAATTACCTCCGCCAGTCATTCATTCTGTCGAATTAGTACGTGGGGGCGCTTCCGATTTGTATGGATCGAGCGCCATCGGCGGGGTCATCAACATCATCCCAGTCCGGCCCGCTGCGAACCGCTTTGAGCTCTCCACTAGCTACGGCTCCGAGGCCACTACGGATAACTCACTGCTCGGATCCTTGAAACTAGGCAAATGGTCGGGCCTGGTGAGCTCGCAAATTATTGGCACAGACGGCTACATCCTGATTGCTCCTGGCGTCCGAGGGCCCATCGATCAGCCTTACAACGTACATGCCCAGAATGGGTTGACGGAGTTCGATCACGGGTTGAGCCACGACGGACGGATTTTTCTGCGCGGCAGCGTCCTGAACGAGGATCGCCACAATGGCACTCCGATCCAGATCAACAGCACCCGTCTCTGGCGCTACGCTGGGGGAGCCGACTGGAGCAATCTGGTGGTCCGCCTCTATGGCGACAATGAGCATTACTCGCAGACCTTCTCTACCATCGCTGCTTCTCGCACCTCAGAGACGTTGACCCGCATCGGAAAGGACCCAGCTGACGAGCTGGGAGCAGCCGGACACTGGCATCAGGTCATTGGCACCCATCTGCTTCTGCTGGCCGGCGCCGATATTCATGACGTGCGCGCCGCCGACTACGAAACGATGTTTCCCGCATCCAAGGGCTACCTCAACACCACTGCCCGGCAGCGTCAGAGCGGCCTGTATGGCGAGGTACTCTTTACCCCGCCGGCGTGGACCCTCAGTGCTTCGGGCAGGGTGGATCACTTCTCCAACTTCGATGCCAGCCAGTACAAAACCGCGACCGCCCCACTCACGTTGCCCCAGCTGAATCAGACAGTGTTCGATCCCCGCGTCGGCATAACGCGGCGTTTGACAACGATGCTGGCTGTCAGTGCGTCGGCGTTTCGGGCCTACCGCGCGCCTACAGAAAATGAGCTTTATCGTACCGGCCAGGTAGGATCGCAGACCACTCAGCCCAATCCAACCTTGCGTTCCGAGCGCGCCACCGGGTGGGAGGCAGGGGTTCACGCCGATCTGCCGTCGATTGGCTCCACCGTGCGGGTGAGCTATTTCTGGACCCAAATTAACCGGCCGATTACTGCCCTTACCTTGAGCACCACCCCAACCAGCTCGCTGCTGAAGCGCGAAAACCTGGGCCAGATCGAGAGCCGTGGCGTGTCGGTCGATTTTGCATCCCGGCCGGCGAGTTGGGTGAGCCTCGAAGGGGGGTACCAATATGCGGATGCTACGGTCACCAGCAACGCGCAACAACCGAACCTGGTCGGCAACTGGATTCCGCAGGTGGCCCGTAATATGGCTACCACCCAGCTGGCCTTTTCTCATCGGCGCCTAGGCTTGCTCAGCCTGCAGGGACGTATCAGCGGACGCCAATACGACGACGATGCGAATCAATTTCTGCTGCACAGCTACTTCCGTTTTGGGGCTTACGCCTCACATGATTTTGGTCACCACCTGGTAGCTTTCGCAGCCGGCGACAATCTCTTCGATCGCTCGATCGAGGCCGGCAAGACTCCCACCCTCACCCTGGCCTCTCCACGTGTCGCCCGCTTCGGGTTGCGGATCAACTTCGGCGACTAACGCGTAACAATTGATGTAGACCGAAGCAAAGGACCTTTTCGTGGTTTTCTCCCAAGAAAAACCACTCCTCGCGGCCTTTTGTCAGGCCACAGTAATTGTTAAACGGCTCTAAAGACTGCGGAAACGAAGGGCATGGCTTCGCCGTGCCGGCAATTCTTCGGAGATACGCGGCTAAAGAGGATGTGTGAGAACTTCAATTCCAAACTCAGTCCCGTAGGGACGGCTGAACTTAGCCCAGGACGTAGTCCTGGGTTGGAGTTTGTGCGCCCGGCAGGGCGCATTCACTTGGAGGTGTAAGTCCTCTACACACCCGGCAAGGGGAAGTGTTAGCTGAACGGCAAGGGTGTCCGTCGCGAGGCGGAATCTGAAGGAAGCTGTAGGCAAAGCGCTGCTCTGACGAACAGCCAGCGGATAGAGGCGACGCGATTGGGTGAGCAGGCAAATCCATGCAAAGCCCAGTACTTGCACGGAGGTCGCGGCGTAGATCCGACAGAGATAAGCGTGAAGGTGGGTGCGTAATACCCGGGGAGGTCTGGCGGTTTGCCTTTGGGCTACCGGCGTCGTGAGGCGCCGGGATGAGCCGCCAGAAGTCAGCAGCGGCCATAGTGGCTTCGCGCAAGCGGAGTGAAGGGCCAAACGTGAAACACGGGAGTAGGAAAGCAGACCTCGATGCGAGACAACGAAGCAGAAGCATACGCAAGTATGGCCAGAGCGGAAGGAGACAGGCGGAACCTGTCTCGGGCTGATCTTGGTGCAGAGTCTGGCACGGCGGCTGTTAGGGGACTGAAACCGGAGGCATTGCGGCTGATGGAAGCCGTAGTGGAACGCAGCAACATGATCAGTGCCTATGAACGTGTGGTGAAGAATCAAGGAGCGCCGGGAGTCGATGGACTGACGGTCTCCGAGTTCAAGCCATGGCTTCAACGGCACTGGACGCGGGTAAGACAGGATCTGTTGTCGGGCGTATATCAACCGGAAAAGGTGCGCAAGGTGGAAATACCGAAGCCGCAAGGCGGGGTAAGAATCCTGGGCGTCCCCACTCTGGCGGATCGTCTGATTCAACAGGCGCTGAATCAGATACTGCAACCGCTGTTCGACCCGGAGTTTTCCGAGTCCAGCTTCGGCTTCCGTCCCGGTCGCAACGCGCATCAAGCCGTGCAAGCGGCGCAAGGCTATGTTGCGGCAGGCAAGCGGTGGACCGTAGATCTCGACCTAGAAAAATTCTTTGACCGAGTAAACCACGACGTGCTGATGGCACGGGTGGGGCGCAAGGTGGAAGATGAACGGGTATTGAAGCTGATCCGGCGTTATCTGGAAGCTGGCATGATGGAAGGTGGGGTAACGAGCATGAGGACGGAGGGTACGCCACAGGGCGGTCCGCTGTCCCCACTGTTATCGAATATCCTGCTCGACGATCTTGACCGGGAACTGGAGCGGCGCAGGCTGAGCTTCTGCCGTTATGCGGATGACTGCAACATCTACGTCGGAAGCAAGCGTGCAGGAGAGCGGGTGATGCAGGCAATTACGGCGTTTCTGGAGCGGAGACTGAAGTTAAAAGTCAATGCGTCCAAGAGCGCAGTGGCGAGACCGTGGGAGCGGAAGTTCCTTGGCTACAGCATGACGTGGCACAAGAAACCGAAGCTAAAGATAGCGCCCCAAAGCCGCAAGCGTTTCGTGGAGAAGATCCGCAAGACGATGCGGGCAGTTCGCAGCTGCAGCTTGCAACAAGTCATCGAGCGGCTCAATCCTGTTCTACGGGGATGGGTTGTTTACTTCCGGCTCACCGAAGTCACGGGCCTGCTGGAAGAACTCGACGGCTGGATCAGGCATAAGTTGCGGACCCTGCTCTGGCGGCAATGGAAGCGTGTTTACCGACGGGCTCGGAGTCTGATGAAGGCTGGGCTAAGCAAAGAGCGAGCGTGGCCATCAGCCACCAATGGGCACGGTCCATGGTGGAATGGCGGTGCATCGCACATGAACCAAGCTTATCCCAAGTCCTGGTTCGACCGTATGGGGCTGGTTTCGCTGCTGGAAACTCGGCAGCGCTTCCCGTCTGTTTCATGAACCGCCGGATGCGGAACCGCATGTCCGGTGGTGTGGGAGGACGGCGGGAGCAATCCCGCCTCCTACCCGATCTACATTTCGGAGAGGGTGGATACATCCAAATCTACGGAAATGCGCGAGTTTTCTGGAGTCTCCGGTCTGATGCTTTGTATCAGGGCACGACTTCAGTCGTGCCGCTCAAGGTCAACAAAGACATGGGCTTTAGCCCCTGCGCTTTTTTCTCTGCCAAGTAGGCGTATCAGTCCTGCTTTAACGGGGTCCTGAACCATAGATAGATGCGCAATACATTTCGTGCAGGATTGCCATTGCAGGGGCTGAAGCCCAATTCTCTTTCCTTCTCTTTACGGCACGACTGAAGTCGTGCCCTGATACAAAGCAAAACCCAAAACTGAAGCTCGATAAACCATACCCCAGGATCGAGAAAATGTAGAAACTCCAGACCCAGGACTAACGTCCTGGGCTACTCTCAGCCGTCCCCGTTCGACAAGCTCAGGGCAGGCTCTGCGGGACTGGTTTTGAAAAGGGGCTTCTCGCGCAGCGTGGGAAGGCGTTGCCGTTCTAGGAGGCTAGTTTTTCCGCCGGCTTTGAGGCCCATGACTACCTGGAAAAACTCTGTAAATAGGTATCGGCAGGCAGACCCAG
>DASRRN010000730.1:0-18448 GCA_035695685.1 Acidobacteriaceae bacterium
GGGCCCGCGGCGAGACTTTCGTTGCTGCCCGCTAACGGAGTAATTTTGGCTAGAACTGGTCTCATAAATCCACGAGTGGTGGAGATGCCACGAATGAGACCCGCCATCGAAGCGGGGCTCATGGTCTTACTCGAAGTCGCAGGTCCATACATGAGACCAGTTCTAGGAAGGCCCGGGACCAAAATCGCCGGGCCTTCTCGTTGATGCGGGACCCTGGGTGTTTGACGGCCCGCACGCGAAATTTTCTTAAAAATCAGATATACATTGCAATTTCGACGCACTAAGTAGTCAGATAGCAGGAGCAGGGGCTCAGCACCCTCTACCCGCCGGTGTGCTGGCTTAACATGATCCATATCTCCCGGGTAAACCTCCTCTAAACCAGCGCTTTACGGGATTGGTCATTATGGCTACTCAACCCGAGCTCGTAGAACAACTGTTCGAGGCTGCCTTGGCGCTCCAGCCGGAGGAGCGAGACGCCTTCCTGGATCAGGTGTGCAGCCACGACCCGGAGCTGAGGTGCACCGTCGAAGGGTTACTGGTCGAGGATGCCGGCGCCGGCAGCCTTCTTGAGCATCCGCCCTTTGCTCTTCTTAGCGAATCGGTGCTGCGTCCCGGCACGACCGGTCCTCTCTCCGGCAATGACATTTCGTTGCCGCCGCCGCCGCCCGGGCGGCTCAAACCGGGTCAAAGACTGCTCGATCGTTTCGTCATTATCCGCTTCATCGCAAAAGGAGGGATGGGCGAAGTCTATGAGGCAGAAGATGGTTTCCTGCAGGGTGTTCATGTTGCGCTGAAGGCAATTCTTCCTCAAATTGCCGATGATCCGGCGTTACAGCAGCGGTTCGAGCGCGAAGTATTGCTTGCCAGGCAAGTTAGCCACCAAAATCTTTGCCCTATCTACGATATTTTTCATGGTGAGCAGCCGCCGGCTAACTTCCTGTTCTTAACCATGAAGCTTTTGCCCGGAGAAACCCTCGCCGCCCGGCTGCGGAGAAACGCGTCCATATCCATCGCCGAAGGGCAGGCCATCCTCAAGCAGATGGGCGCTGGGCTGGCCGCCCTTCACGCCGCCGGCATCATCCACCGGGATATTAAGCCGACCAACATCATGCTCGATGGTACCGGCTCGCAAGTGCGGCTCTTCATCACCGATTTCGGGTTAGCTCGCGGCCATGAGGCTGATCCCTCTCTTTCCGGCAAAGGTTTGGTAGCTGGAACGCCGGACTATATGGCTCCGGAACTATACCTGGGGCGGCCGCCCTCGCAGGCCAGCGATCTTTTCGCTTTTGGTGTGGTCCTGCACGAGATCTTTACCGGGCAGAAGCCGGTGGTGACGGCGGACAGCTCCTCTGTGATCGTCAGCCCGCGATTGAACACCTCAGGCTTGCCTTCCTACTGCGTTCAATTCATCGTGGGATGCCTCGACCGGGATCCACAGCGCAGATGCCAGGCCTTTGGGCGAATGCTGGAGTCACTCCACATCCACTATCGGCCCAAGGAATTCTGGACCCGGCGTCGTTTTGCCGGCGCCGCGGCTGCGGCCATTGCCACCGCGGGCACCGCCGCATGGTGGAAATGGGATGATGTGGAAGATCTGCTGCGTCCACTCCCTGGCAAACGGTTTGTCGCGTTGTTGAACTGGCCAAAAACGACCGACATCCACGTGACACCGATGCTGACCAGCGTTCTAAGTGCAATCAAGAGTGAACTTACCCATTTCGAGACCCTTGACCGAGACCTGTTTGTCATCTCGCCCGAGGACTTGGATCCGAGTATTGCCAATGCAGCCCATCTGAAGGAGGTATGCGATCCTTTGGGAGCGAATCTGGTGCTTGCCGCTTCCGGCTCACCAGGAGCCAAACACTTCCAGCTTTTCCTGCGTTTGCTCGATCCCTCATCCAGCCAACCACTTCGTGAGAAAAAGCTGACCTGTGCGCTCAACCAGATAACATCCCTACCGGAAAAAGCTGTTCAGGCCGCCGCGTCGCTGCTGGATCTGGATAGCTATCTACAGCACGATGAGCGGGCAGAACCGGAGACCCGTTCGGCCGCCGCTTTTACCGCCTTCCAATCGGCCGAGACGCTCATGAAGCAGCTAAACGATGGCGGACTCGATGCGGCAATCGAGCAATACAAGCAGGCGACGGAACTGGATCCTCACTATGCCAGCGCTCATGCCAGGCTGGCCCTTGCATACATCCGGCTCCACGCAATCCGGCGAGCCCCTGAAGCCCTCGACCTCGCTTATGGAAACTGCCGGCTGGCGCTCTCGCTGAATCCTGGCCTTGCGGACGGACATCTCGCTCTGGCCTCCGTCTTCGAACAGACGGGCAACGAACAGGGAGCCCTGGATGAGATTGCCAGGGCGCTTTCGCTCAATCCATCGAATGGACGAACCCTGGTTTGGCAGGCGCAGATCTATAACCGTTTAGGCCGATGGGAAGACGCTGAGAAGGCCTTCCGCCGAGTGCTAAAGGAGCACCCCAACTACTGGTTAGCCTACAACGAACTTGGCTTTGGCTTACACGGCCAGGGGAAGTATCAGGAGGCGGTCCAGGCGTTTCGCGCGGCTAGCCTGGCTGCTCCCAAAAACGCCATGGCTTTGGATAATTTGGGCGCGGAGTATCTCCAGATCGGCGAATTTGCCGAAGCCTTAGAGAGCCTGAAACGGAGCTTGGCCCTTGATCCCGACTCAAGTTTCGCGGCAGCGAACACCTCGCTCGCGCTGCGCTACCGGGGAAAGCACGAACAGGCACTGCCCTTCGCGCGCAAAGCCGTGCAACTGAATCCGGCCCAGGATACGAATTGGTTAGAGCTTGCCGATTGTCTTTCTTCTTTAGGTAATCACCAGGGCGAAGCGAAAGATGCCTACTTGCGGGCCGCGAAGGAGGCTGAGGGGCACCTGCTAACAGATCCGACCGATGCCCCCAGCTGGATGCTGCTTGCTCTCTATAAGGTCAAGTCGGGGAGTCCACAGAACGCTCCTCTGCTCATGGAGAAAGCCGAATCCCTGGGCGCTCGTGACATGGACTCGCAAATTTACAAAGCAAGGATACTCGAGCTTCTGGGAAAACGTGACGAGGTGTTAACGACGCTGGCGGCTTGTTCTCGTAAGGGAGCCACCGACTTCCAGATCGCGGCCATTCCTGACATGCAACTGCTTCGCAAAGACCCCCGCTATCGGCAGATGATGCATACCAAAGCGTTTACCCCTGTCAGCAGCGAGTTACCGCATGCGAAGAGCGTTCAAGAGTTTGGATTCGAGAGTCTATAGATCACTGGCTCAAGGTGAGCGCCGCGAAGGAGGACATAAAAATATCGTCAAGAGAAACAAGCGATGTTACATTTCGGGCCGGACATCTTGTCGGGTCCATTCCATCCACTAACTTATTCCCAGAGAGCGAGGCATGATATGAGCACCCTAGCACCCCACGTAGTTCCCGCAACAGCACCAAGGACGATAGTCGCCGATCCAGATGAAACTCCGGATTCCTCCGGCGTCGAACCGGGCGGCATCCTGGTATGGACAAACCGTTCGCAGACATACCCGACGTTCGAGATAGTGTTTGAGGGGCCGGACAGTCCCGCCAGTCCAGGAGACATACTGATCGGCACCGGCTCAGTCGTCGTTCATGTGACCAAAGCTGGCGTATTCAATTACAAGATCCTCCACATCCAGAGATCCGGAGAGACCATGGAATCAACAAACCGTTCCGTTCACTCGTGTATCGGCTGTTAACCCCGGGCGGCCCGCAAATCAGTAGCCACGAGATCTCAGCTCGTAAATCTGGATCACCAACAGAGGATCGCGCAGTTGAGATGGGTGCCCCAGGTCTCGCTTCTGAGACCTGGGTTTGTCCTAACACGCAAAGGCGAGGGACGAGCGTTGAGCGGACCCATGGAAGTGGCCCGAAGAGACTGCGTGAGAACTCGCATATCTTTCGAACGCAACCCTAGTAGGGACTAAACAGGCTGCGGAAAAACCTTCTCTGTACGAAGGGCACGGCTTCAGCCGTGCCGTACAAGAATCGACAAGATAAGGGCCAAACAGGCTGCGGAAAAAGGTCGAACAGGGAGCGAAACCCCTCCCCTCAGCGGCTAAAGCCGAACAGATTTTCAATCACTTACGGACGGCCTGAAGGCCGTCCCCTTCAAAGAATTCGGTTTTTCCGCAGCCTGTTTAGCCCCTGAGGTACGCTTTTTTTTCATTCCTCGCGCTCAGCCGCTTGGAAACGGCGGCAAAAGCCGTACCTCAGCGGCTAAAGCCGCGTATATCCGAAGAATTTACGGCACGGCTGAAGCCGTGCCCTTCGTACGAGAGAGAGTTTTTACGCAGTCTGCAAAGCCCAGACAGGCTGAAGCCGTGCCCTGATACAAAACCTAGTTCTTACGCAGCCCACGAAACCGATGCCTGAAACTGTTGTACCCGTTGCCTTGAATATCAAGAAGTCGGTGTCGCGAGACTTTCCACTCTTGACACTCCCAAAAATTCCGTTGTAGCATCTATGACAGTTGTCATAGATGAAATGACAGCGGTCATAGCGATGCCTGCGATGCGATTGAGCAAACTCGAAATTCAGATCCTGGAAACCGTTTGGGCCCGGGGTGAGGCATCCATCCGCGAGATGCAGGAGGCATTCCCAGCCAGGAAGCGTCCCGGCTACACCACGGTGCAGACCATGGTCTATCGCCTCGAAACGAAGAAGGCCCTCCGCCGCGTTCGCAGGCTTGGCAACTTTCACATCTTCAAGGCACTCGTCTCTCGTGAGGAAGTACAACGCACGCTGGTGGACGAGCTCCTTGCCATGTTTGGCGGGGAATCGCGGCCGGTGGTCGCCCGATTGATTGAAACCGGGAACCTGACCCTGGAAGACGTCGAGTACGCGGAAAAGACCCTGAAGGAATTGAAGAGAGGAGGGAAGTCGTGACCAACAGCTCTCTCTTAGCCGCCGGCTCGGCGATTGGAAATCATCTCTGGCAAACGACTGTCTTCATCGGAGCGATCGGGCTGATCACCCTGTTCTTGCGCAACAACCCGGCCCGTATCCGCTATTCACTTTGGCTGGCGGCGTCGGTGAAGTTTCTGCTTCCATTCTCTCTACTCATCACCCTGGGCAGCCTCCTGCCCAAGTCGCAGGGGATCGCGCCGCCCGGAATGTACTCTGCGATGGGCATCGCCGGAGAGCCGTTCTCCGAATTGCTGCCTGCTCCCGCAGCGCCGATTGCCCGCGCCCCGACTCTGCGTGAGCGGGTCGTAAGCAACCTACCGGTTGGATTAGGGAGTATATGGATCTGCGGGATGGGTACCGTCGTGCTGTTGTGGTTTATTCGATGGCATAAGCTTGCCCTGACTCTGCGCAGGTCCAGGGCCGCGCACACCGGCCGGGAGGTTAACCTGCTGCGCCGATTAGAGCAAGCAACCGGCCGCCGGACGCCAATACCGGTGCGGCTATCGAGCGACCTGTGGGAGCCCGGTATCTTCGGGATATGGCGGCCAATCCTGCTCTGGCCAGAACAGCTCTCCGCGCGCTTGGACGACCAGCATATCGAGGCTATCCTGGCGCACGAACTGATGCACGTCCGACGCCATGACAATCTGACAGCCGCGCTGCACATGCTGGTCGAGGCAGTGTTCTGGTTTCATCCCCTGGTTTGGTGGATGGAGCGGCGCATGGTGGGGGAGCGCGAGCGTGCTTGTGACGAGGCAGTAGTCGAGCTGGGAGGCAGGCCCGAAGCCTACGCAGAGAGTCTGCTGAAGACCTGCAGATTCTGTGTCGAGTCCCCGCTCCGATGCGTCTCCGGCATTACCGGAGCCGGTTTGAACAAGAGAATCGTCTCCATCATGACGATGAAGATGATTGACAAGCTTAGCCCAGGCAGAAAATTCCTGTTGATCTCAATCGGAATCGCAGCCGTCGCCGCACCATTGGTGCTCGGTGAGGTGAAGGCGATGCGATCGACGACCCTGCTGTCAAAGCCTCTCGCGCCTCCTGCTGCTCAGATACTTCCGACGATCGCGGGCACCCACCCAATGCCGGGCACGGCCAATGTGGCGAACGCTGCGCAGAGTTCGGCCGCGCCGCAGGTTTCGCCCGGACCCCAAACGAACGCAAAACCTCAAACCGGCCCCGGAAGCCCATCCCACCTGACATTCGAAGTGGCTTCCATCAAACAGTCTCACGCGAACAGTCTGAACGCCCTGATAAAGCCCTATGCGGGCGGAGATGGATATACCGTGCAGAACATGCCGGTGAAGGACATGATCAACGTGATCTACAGGGTGCCAAGGCGACAGGTTATCGGGGGGCCGGACTGGATAAGCAGCGAAAGGTTCGATATCGAGGCGAAAGCGGACCGAGCCTACAGCCTCGATGACCTCCACGAGATGTTTCGAAACATGCTGGTGGAGCGCTTCAACCTCAAGACCCACAAAGAGACAAGGGAAGGGCCCGTGTACGACCTGACAATAGCCAAATCGGGGCTGAAGATGAAACCGGATGGTACGGGGCAGTACCTCAAGATCCCGATCCTTCCGGCTCCCAAGGGCGTCACCGGGACGAACGTTTCCATGCAGTACCTCTGCTTTTGGATCGGCCAAGTGATGCAGAACGATGGCAGACCAGTAATCGATAAGACTGGCCTGACGAAGGACTACGACTTCGCGCTTTCCTTTGCACCGGAATTGCCACCGGGGGTCTCCAGGGACCAGGTCCCTCCTGAGTTACTTGACCTTCCGTCTCTCTTCGACGCATTGACGGAGCAACTCGGTCTACAACTAACCCCGGCGAAAGGTCCGGTGGAGTACTACGTCATCGATCACATAGAGAAGCCATCCCCGAACTAGTTCTCTGTTTCAGTTGACGAAGAGATACGGCGACCGATCCCAAAGTTTCCCCGATCGTTCGAGCTATCAGGGGTCTCATGGTTATCGCAACACATACACACTCACTGTGCATCCCGAGCAGGATTTCTTTTTTGCCTGCGGTATCATCGCCGTGATTTGCTCTTCGATCACCTTTACCTCGGGCCCTCGATGCATCGCCTTCAGAAAGTCCCGATATTCGTACATCGCAGCCATCAGGGTCGGGTCCGTGTTCCCCAACCGCACCCGCAGGATGCGCAACCCATTCTGCATGCTCCGCTCCGCCTCTGCAATGGACCTCGTTTTCCATTGCGCAAATCCAAGCGCCCTCGACACATGTGCCTGCTCCACAGAGTCCGCCGCCAACCCATTTTCGGCGAGCCGCATCGCTCTCTCCGCCTCAAGCAATCCTTCTTCTGGTTTCGACTGCATACACTCGGCATAAGTCAGGATCACGAGGGACGCTACTTCCGAACTCACATCGTGCCCACTCCTCGACAGCGTATCAAACGCCGACCGCGCCCCCCTCTCCGCATCCTTGAATCGATGTTTCACCAGCGCGATCTCCGCCAAATGCTCCTCACTCCACCCAATCTCCAGCGGGCTCCCGATCTCGTGGCGGATCGCCAACGCGCGCTTCCTCACCTTCTCTGCCTCGGCAATCCGTCCATACTCAAGGTAGAGCGACCCCATGTTGTCCAGCGCCGTCGCATAGTTCGCTTTGGCTTCAGGATCCGTCGCCAGCAGTTGCAGCGCGTGCTCATACGCCGCCAGGGCCTTCTCCGCATCCGCCGCGTCCTGGTATGAGCCCGCCAGCGTCGCCCACAAATATCCTAGTTGCGCTGCTGGCAGCCCGGTTTGCTTGCCCTCCTGAATCATTCTCAGGCCCTGCTCAATGCGCACCGAAGGTTCGCTCGGGCCGGAGGAGACACGTTGTGCTACACCAGACGAGAACAGGAGAGCCCCCGTCAGTACAGCGGTGGGCGAAGTACAAAAACGATGGAACCGGTGTCTGGAAGAAAAAGGGAGTACAACCGTAGGGATCATCATGGATCTGCCTCGGTATTCTTCAAGCTTGTTTTGGCTTTATCGGTGATCTCTAATCCGGCGAAGGAGGGATTAGGAAGATGCGATGTAGGGATCTTGCAGATTCCTTCTGGAAGCAGCTGCTCAGCAGAGTCATAAGAGAGCAGGCACACCGACAATAAGCAGGATCCTCGAGAGTGGCTATCCCCTCGATGAACTAGAAACACCCTGAAAAGGCAGGAGGGCCTGCCGCCATGAGTCTGTCGGACTACTGAAATCCATTCCTCTGACCGTTCCGCGGACTGCAGCTTTTTTTGTCGGCCAACCCGATCCGAGGGGACCGTGGGCGCCACCCACCCGACCCAATGCCATATCCTCTGAGAGTCGGCGTTTTGAGGCGCAACGCGAGTTGGCGGGGCTAGAGGCTGGCGAGATGGCCTTCCTCTGCGTGTAAACTGAGCCTGCCGATCTTGGACGTTCGGGTGCCGGTGGCACTCGCGTTCCCGTCGCAATCGTCGGTAATCGTGCGGGTCATAGGAGTTCCCGTGAGTTCGGAGGAGTTCGAGGAAGTTAATGTTCCGAGGTTGCCTGCCCAACGCGCAAACGAGACGCCTGGGAACACGTCGATATTTAAGCTGACCTACAGTGAAGGCAGCGAGACGCAAATGTTTCTACTACCCGAGGGCGATACACTGGTAGGCCGGTCACGTATTTGTAATCTGGTTATCACGGATCCGAGCGCGTCCCGGCGCCATGCGCGCTTTGAGGTGAGAGAAGGCCGTTGCTTCGTCGAGGATCTAAACAGCAGCGCAGGCACCTTCAAGAACGGGGAATTCATAACTCACGCCGAACTTCGGGACGGTGATGTTGTGTCACTCGGGCAGATGCAATTCACCGTGCGCGAGCCGGCTCCGGAGCAGGTGGCGCTTTCGGGGATGCATACCTTTACCAATGCAACCTTCACCTTGCCAATTGCCACGTTTGCAGCATCACGTTCCGTGGGAACCGATGCTAGAGCGCCTGAAATCGATAGCAATCGTCTGGTCGCGATGTTATCTGACGTCAGCTCCGAACTCGTGCGTTCCACCTCTGTTTCCCAGATCCTTGATCGCATTATCGCGCTGACCTTCGAAATGACTCATGCGGATCGTGCCTTCCTGATGCTCATGGATGAGAAAAGCGGCGAACTAGTACCACGAGTCGCTCGCTGCCGCGACGGGACGCCCTCCCATGGGGCCACCATCAGCCGGACCATTGCTGGAACCGTATTTAAAGATCGCGTGGCGTTACTCGCCTCAGACGCGCAACTGGACTCGCGATTTGAGTCATCCGAGAGCCTCCCCCTGCAAGACATCCGTTCATGCATGTGCGCTCCGCTGTGGAACGACACCGACGTTATCGGGATCCTGTATGTCGATAATCCGGAGAGCAGCAGGTTCAGCGTCGGGGACCTGAACCTTTTCACTACGCTTTCCAATTACGCCGCAGTGGCTATCGAGCAGGCCAGGCTGGCGGCGCGTCTGCTGGAAGAGAGGCGCCAGCGCGAGCGCCTGCAGCGCTATCACTCACCCCGCGTTATCGAGCGCATTCTGGAAGGAGAAAACGAGACTGGCGCCAGCTTCATTGCGCAAGAGCGACAGATTTCCGTGCTCTTCGCCGACATCGTCGGCTTTACGACGATGTCCGAGCAGATGACTCCGCCCGAAGTCGCAAAGTTACTGAACCAATTTTTTGAAGCCATGATCGATGTCATCTTCGAGCATGAGGGAACGCTCGATAAATTTATTGGCGATGCAATTCTCGCTACGTTTGGCGCTGCGCTGCTACAGCAAGACCACGCGGTGCGATGCGTCCGGTCGGCCCTCGATATGCGGAAGGCGCTTGCCGGTTTCAACGCCACACGCGACCAACCTGAACTACGAATGCGTATCGCGATAAACAGCGGATGCGCTCTCGTCGGGGATATAGGCTCTCCCCGGCGCCGGGAGTTTACCGTGCTGGGGGATGTGGTCAACACCGCTTCGAGGCTCGAATCCGGCGTGGCGCAACCTGACCAGATCATCATCAGCGGCACCACGTATCAGCTCGTCAAGGATGAAATTGAGGCCCGCGCTCTCGGCACTGTGAATCTGCGTGGCCGCTCGGGACCGGTCGATATCTACGAGGTCTGAGGTCCACGGGGCGTCGCGCAACGACTTACCTCATGCTGACAGTATGCCTATCCGGCTTTCTCGCGCAACGAAACACGCATGCGCATCCCTTTCTTTGCCATTAAGAACATCCGCGCCGACGGTTCCGGCTGGAAGCCGGGGGCAAGCGTGAAATGGGCAGCACGCACAAAGGTGGCCAGCATGATGGTCGCCTCAATCATCGCGAACGATGCACCGATGCAGATCCGCGGCCCCGCCCCGAACGGCATGTACTGGAAGCGGTTTGGCTTCGACGGGCACTCGGGAGCGAAGCGATTCGGATCGAAGCGATCGGGGTCTTCCCAAAAGCTCTTGTGGCGATGAATGGCATAAATAGGGATGAATCCGAGCGTCCCTTTCGCAACCGTCACGCCATCGAATTGAACATCTTCCAGAATATCGCGAACGATCAATGGCGCAGTAGGAAAGAGCCGCAAGGATTCCTTTAAGACCTGCTGAACGGTGGCCAATCGGGCGACGTGCGCGGAGGTGACGGGGCCATCTCCGGCAACCTGTTGAACTTCGTCGAATATGCGCGCCTCCCATTCCGGGCTTTGCGAGATCAGATACAGGGTCCAGGTCAGCGCGAAAGCCGTGGTGTCAAATCCTGCGATCAGAAAGGAGAGAATGTTGTCCACCAGCAATTCGTCCGGCATACTCTTCCCTGTTTCTGCATCCGATGCCTTTATCAGACGCGCGAGCAGATCGTTGCCCCCGGCGGCGGCGGCACGACGGGCCTTGACCAGTTCGGAAACTGCCCCTCGCAGGCGGGTTTCATGCGCGCGCATGGCATTTCCGCCGGGCCGCGGCAACCAATGCGGAAGTCCCATGAGCTTGTACACCACCCACCAGTTAGCACCACGGTAATAACCGGCGTGGCCTTTTTGGATGGCACGAAGCATCGGCTCTGCGCCGCCGGCTAGCATGGTGTTGGAGATGACGTGAAAAGCCGCGCGCAACATGTCCTCGTTGATGGCGTGTACGGTCCCGGGGGAGTCCGCTCGCCATTTCGCTAGCGCCGCTTCTGCCGCACTGGTCATAATGGGTCCGTAGTCGAGGAGCGAGTCGTGATGGAACAACGGGGCGGCTGCGCCACGTTGCCACCGCCACTCCCGCCCCTCGGCCGAGATCATCGCGTTGCCAAACATTGGCTTGAGAAGATCGACTTGAACGCCACCCTTTGGAAAGTCCATGTGACGGCTGAGCAGCAAAGTCTTCACCAGTTCAGGACCGGTGAAGAACGCAATTCTTGGCGGTCCGGGAGCGATGACTAATGGCTCGCGGTAAGCCTGCTCGGGAATGATTTCCAGGTTATTGCTGAGCAGCCTGGTGAGATTAACCGGGAATCTCAACGGCCTGGGAGATGGCCGGACAAAGGGTGGGTAAAAAGGCGCAGAGACATGCAGAGAGCCGATGTTCGACACGGAACCTCCTTGGCACTACGCAGAAGTCACGGGCTGAACTTTTTCGCTCAACCTTTTGAGAGGTCTCTTTTCAGTTGATATTCGATCATATAGCCGCTCGTAATCCTCCCACTCGGTCTGGAAAACCCGGTCGAGAACGCGCGTCCCGAGACCATAATTGCCCGTGTATCTGGAATGGTGTAGCGAGTGGTACGTGGTGCTGGTAATGACCTTACCCAGCCAACGATTGTAATGTTGTGACTTCAACTCGAAGTTTCCATGGCTGAAGGAATTAATCACCAGATAGCCGATATACCACGTAGCGATGCCGAAGACATTCAGGCTAAACCAATGATCGAGGGCCGCCAGCACACCGAGAAACCCAAGGTCAAAAATGAGTTTCTCGGAAAAGGAGAACGAAATCGCTGTCAGCCAACTGTTCAGATGGCTCTTGTGATGCTCCCGATGAATCCAGTGGAGACGGCGAATGTGAAATGCCCGGTGAGAACTATAATGCCAAATCTCGGCCCAGATGGTTGCGGTGACAAGAGAACAGATGAATGAAAGCCAACTGGTGTTCTTGAAGAAACCCAGATAGAGGAACGCGGCCAACAACACAGCGTGAAGGGGGGTATGGAGTGAGTTCTTCAGCTCTCTTTTAATCTGCCCGGGACTCATCGGCAAGGCATAGATGGTTCGTTCGCATATCTTCCACTTCCTGGTGACAGCAAGATACCAAAGCAAAGCCATGGCATGGCCAAGGGTAGCAATGATGATCAGGAGAACTATCTCGGGTGTGGTCAGCCGCATCGCGTTCACCCTGTGCGCAAACTTCTATGCCCGGCGCACGCTGTCTACGAGTTTGAAGAACTGGGCCTTCATAATCACATTGAGATACTCTCGCACGCCGCGTTCGTTGCTCAACCTTCTCCCGTGCCTGGCAACTTCAAGCATCATAGGACGAGAAAGCCCGTTTTCGCGATGGAAGAAAGGCTCACCCGCTACTGTGAAGCCGATCGCCTTATAGTAGGGCAGCAGCGCGGGCACGCAATCGATGTAGGTTTCCTTGACAGAATTGCGCATCCCATAGCGCGCGACTGCGGAAATCAGCTTGAGCGATGTCGAGCCGCCGCGCTTGGCTTTCTTGACAATGAATTTTGTGCACACCGCCGTTGCCTCGGGATGATGCTTCGACGCGCGCATACCATACAACTCCTCGAGAATACCGACCGGACCTTCGCAGCACAGGTTCAAGCGCACCGTTCCTATCGTCTCTCCCTGCTCGATGGCGAGGAAGGTGTGACCCACGATATCCAGATCGTCGGCAATTATCCTTTTCGTGTGATCGGCGTAAGGTGACTGGCGCCGTAATTCTTCACAATATACGGTGTACCTCAGACGTTGTGCCTTCTCGAGCGTCGCCTTATTCCGGCACAGGAGCACACCGATTTCCGGGGAGGCACTAAAGGACTTGGTCGTTGAATCGAGTATGAGATTGTCGCTCATCCTCTCTTCTGCAATGAAAGCAAGGTGCCGTAATACCTGCGCCGCCAGCGGAGGCTGATGTTTCTCCAGGCTGGCAAACGTGGAATCGTCGATGACGAGGGCGGAGGTCGCCGTTTTTGCGGTCACGGTTGCTGTGGCCGACCCCCCGTGTAGAAATCCTATTTCGCCGATGGGAGAACCAGAACCGGCGATCACGATTTCCGGCGCACCCTTTAATTGGCGATCAACGGCAACCGAACCATCCACCATTAAGTACATATCCGAGTAGTGATGACCTTTGTGGCGGAGGATATCTCCCGGTTTAAAACGCACGGCTGGACAGAACGAGCGGAGCGACTCTGTGTCGATCGAAGCTTGCGTCACGGAGGAACCCACCTTGTCGGGAAGAAGCGAAATGGTATCACCGGTTATAAACGGTTGCAAGGGAGAAACGTAATTCGCAGCTGTGAGGCTGTAAGGACTTATCTGGCCGCCACGGTCCGGAGAGCGGGATGTCACCGCTACATTTTGACGGTTTCATTCCCGCTGATATACCTGGCGCCGCGCGTCTGTCCCCGGGCGCCCCAGACTTGTAGCCCACCTCGATTTGGGCACATCCACCGGCGTGTTTTTCAGCGCGGCGAGCCGATTGGGATGTACGATGAGTAGGCTCATGGGCCGGACAGGTGGTACCGGGATCTAATGCCGAGCACGGACACGCTGTCCCAGGTCGGGAGAACGAAGACTTCATGACCATCCTCGCCCGCTTAGAGCACTGGAAGGAGCAAGGCGCGATATCGCTGGAGCAGCAGGCGCATTTGGCGAGCCTCTCTCGTGGAGAACCCATCTCCCTTTTTCTTGAGCTGAACGTTCTCCTTTATGCCGGTGTGCTGGCGTTCGTTGCCGGACTTGGCTGGACTGTCACCACCTGGTCGCAGCAACTCGGTGGCATCCTCGTCCTGACCATTCTCTCCATCATCCTCGCCGCCTGTTTTTGGTACTGCTTTTCCCGCGCGCCCGCTTTTTCCCCCGCGGAAACGCCTGCACCGAGTCCGGTCTTCGACTACGTGCTTTACCTCGGCAGCCTTGTCTGGTGCGTAGAACTTGCTTACCTGGAGAACCGCTTCCACGTGCTCTCCGGACAATGGGATCTCTTTCTCTTGGCGACCGCCGGCTTCTTTTTCTTCCTCGCTTATCGTTTCGACAATCGGTTCGTGCTGTCGCTCGCCTTGTCCTCACTCGCCGGATGGTTCGGGCTCACCATCTCGCACTGGCCGTCCCATCAGGACGCGGCGTATCGCCAATATGCCCTTCTCTATTGCCTGCTGGTCGGCGTCGGTGGGGTGCTTCTTCAGCACCGCGGTCTGAAACCACATTTCTTCGGCACTTATCTGAACATCGTGGCCAATGTTTTCTTTTGGGCATTGCTCTCCGGCGTGTTCAATCGGCAAGGCTACGGCCTATGGTTTCTTGCTCTGCTTATCGCCTGTGGCGGGTCTCTCGCCTGGGGCCTGACGCGCCGGCAGTTTGCCTTCGTTGCTTATGCCGCCGTCTACGGCTACGTTGGTGTTAGCTCGATGCTCATCCGCGGCGTCACTGACGAAACCTTTGTCCTGAGCTATTTCGTCATTACTGCAATCGCAATGCTCGTGGTGCTTGTCCAGATCGCGCGCCGCTTCGGGAGACCGGCGTGAGACTCTACACTGCATCCAGCGAAGAGACTCTGCGCGCCCGCAAACTCCTGACAGACTGGGCCGGGGAGGGCTTCCTCACCAAGGCGCAGTACCAGCGTCTAGAGCAGGAAACGATCTCTGAGCTGCGCACCACCAACATTTTTCTACGGCTGATCTTGTTCCTCTTCACCCTGATCAGCGTGGGCGCCGCTGCCGCGCTGTTCTTCGTGGTTTTTCTTTCGCGACCATCGGAGCAAACCACTGGCATTTTCTTCCTGATCTTCGCTGCCGTCTGCTACGCGGCCGCCGAGGTCGCCGTTTCCCAAGCCCGTTTGTATCGCTACGGGATCGAGGAAGCGCTAGCCGTCTGCTCGGTTGGTTTTCTCTGCGTGGGAATGCAGGCCGCTCTTTTCAGAGGCAGCCCTTATTCGCCGAAGCCGGAGGGATTCCATTTTCTGGTTCCCGCCGCCGGTGCCGTCTTTTCACTCTGGATCTGGCGCCGCTTCGGGCTCTCGTATGCATTTCTCGCCGCAATGATCTTCGCCCTCTTTGTGCCGGGCTACTGGACCTCGTCTCACTCGGCGCAGCATCTGATCGTCGCCGTGTTCTATGCAACCGGCCTGATATGTATAACCGCGGTACGCTCCCGCCGCCGCTTCGATTATGTCGAGGATGCTTATTCGCTCGTCGAAGCGTTCCTCTGGCTCGGGATCTACCTGGCCATCAACCTCAAGCTTTCGTCGTTGAACTTGCCCGCGCAGCGGTGGGGCGTCGGCACCCGGGCCGCCTCTGAGTTCGCGAGGCCGTTTTACTGGGCCACGTGGGTGCTAATCTGGTGCCTGCCGCCCTTCGTACTCGCGCGCGGCGTTCGCCAGAAGGACCGCTTCGTCATCGCGGTGGGCGCGATCCTCGCCATTCTGACCTTGGTCTCCAATAAACCTTATCTCGGCTGGCAGCGGCATAGTTGGGACCCGATGCTTCTAGGGATATTGTTGACCGGTGTTGCATTGTTCATTCGGCGCTGGCTTGCCCGTGGCCCGGGCGGAATTCGCCACGGCTTTACCGCCGCGCGTCTATCGGGAAAGGACAAACACTGGATGAACGCCGGCTCCGCCGTACTGGGCCTGGTATCACCCCAGTCAATAGCGCCAAGCCCGCAAACAAGCAGTCCAGACTTCGGCTTCGGCGGGGGAGCTTCGGGAGGCGGAGGCGCCGAGGGCGATTTTTAAAGGGCACTCAACTGCCGATTACTCCCGGGCGATGGGCAAACCGGAAAGAACCCGATCACTTCCTTTCGCCGGCCATACAAACGCTGGCTTCTGTTTCAGAGGTCGACAAGTAACAATAGCCCTTGTGAGATGTAGACCTGCAACATGCGTTTGAAGTGGAAGAGCACGGCTTCAGAGGCTGCGGAAATATTTCATTGGTTTTTACCATTCGGCAGTGGCTAGCCCCTGCTATTGGCAGCATAAGGCCTCGGTCCAGAATTGGACCCTACAGCAGGCCTTTTTTTCCCAAATCGTTGCGCGGCGAGGGCGGTATTCGCGGCGGCCTCGTCGGTGATCCGTTTGGCCTCCGCATCCAGACAATACTGAGTTGTTACGAAAACTCAATGCTCGGACCCGGCTCATCGCTGGTGCAAACCTCCGAGTCGCCGAGGATTAATCGCCCGGAGTCCGTATCACAGGAACCGACGACGGAACTGATCCCATCAGGTTTGCTCGTGAGAGCGAAGCCGCTCGCTCGCCGGCCGGACTCCGTCAATGCGTCACAGAAAAGCAGCGCCTGCAAGCCGGGTCTCAGGCCGCTGCGAAGTGCGGGTTCACCAGAGATCGTATTTGACTGCAATATACTATGTAGTGCATAGTATATTGCAATGAAAGTACAGCACGATCAGGAGAACACCGACAAGTGGGAAGTCCAGCTCCGAAAGGGCTGTCTGGAACTGGCGATCCTCGCCGCCCTATGGGACGAACAACTCTACGGACTCGAAATTCTTCGACGCCTGGAAAGCGATTCCGATTTGGTGATCTCCGAGGGAACCGTCTATCCGCTGCTGAGCAGGCTCAAGTTACTTGGATTCCTGAAAAGTGAGTGGGTGGAATCGGACGCGGGACATCCGCGGAAGTATTACAGCCTCACACCGGCCGGGAAACAACGGGCGCAGGAAATGGCTCTGATCTTTAAACGGTTCTCACTAAGTATGGGGCGGTTGCTGGGTGCGCTCACGAAGGGAAAGTAGATGGCGATAGGTGCGCAACAAAAACTAGAGACCTACCTGGGCATGCTACGTGCGCGCCTGCGCGGTCTGGGCAACGAAGAAGTCAATGACATCATTGAGGAACTGCGTAGCCATATCATCGACAAATCAACGGAAAATGGGGAACTCGCGGCCGGAAAGGTCGATGCCGCACTGGCAGCACTCGGAAATCCTGAAGAGCTAGCAAGTGAATACCTGACGGATGCTGCGCTGGCTCGAGCGGAAGTGAGCCGTTCGCCGTTGCAAATCCTGGCAGGTTTGTTTCGCTGGGCGAGTCTCAGCGTGGCTGGCTTCGGTGTACTGGTCAGTTCGCTGGTCGGATACTTCGTGGGTTTGGCGTTGGTCCTGTGCGCATTGCTGAAACCTTTTCATCCACAGAGCGCAGGGTTGTGGACCTTCCGCGATCGCAGTGGCGAGCTGCACCTGTCCTTGAGGCTAGGATTTGGGAGTGCGCCCGTCGGCGGTCACGATGTGCTCGGGTGGTGGATTGTTCCGGTTGGGCTCGTCATGGGTTCCCGGCTGGTGGCACTCACCACGCTTTTCGCGGGTTGGTGCGTGCGGTTGTACCGGAAATCGCGAGCGCCCAAGCAAGCATAGCCGTTCAAAAAGGACAGGAGCACCATGGGCGAGTCGATCAAAGTATTGGAAACCGTTCCGCGCCGGCGAAGCTGGAGCCGGAATCCTCTGCTGGCCTTGTGCGAATTTGGTGGGATAACGCTGATTTTCTGGGCAGATGCTCACCGTCACATCTACCTGAGCAAAACGCTCTATCTATTTCCGCTCGCCTGGTTTTCACTTTGGTTGCGGGGCTTGCGGTGGACTGATCTTGGTCTGGTGCGCTTCCAAAATTGGAGAAAAACGGCTTTGGTGGGAGTTCTTTGCGGGGTGGCCATGGAATTGTTTGAGCTGTTTATCTCGCAGCCGCTACTGATGCGCTGGACCGGTAAGGCACCGGACCTGGAACTCTTCCGTGCGTTACACGGAAACGTTACCTGGACCCTTATCGCCTTGGCTGGCACATGGACACTTGCCGCGTTCGGCGAAGAGATGGTCTATCGGGGTTATCTCATGAATCGCGTTGTTGACCTCATGCGACCGAACCGAATCGCGTGGAGCATTAGCCTTATCGTTGTCAGCTGTGTATTTGGAGCGAGTCATATCGATCAGGGAATCACGGGACAGTTGGAAAACATGGTTGACGGTCTTTTTCTGGGCGCTATTTATCTTGCGTGTAGACGAAGCCTCAGCGCGTCGATCGTGGCCCATGGAGTTGCCGACACGCTGGATGTCTTACTGCTGTTTTTCGGGCTCTACCCGACTCTGCGGTAGTGCGCCACCCTGTGCAACGCACCGACGCGGAACAGACGAAAGCCCCCTAACTGGTATGCGGTTTATTCGTCAAAGCCGGTAGGATGGTGGGAACAAGCGGAGGGTCAGGAACGTTTAAGGTATAGAGCATCCTGAAATTGTGATTCACAGAACCGAGGTGAGGGAAAAATGAAACGAGATCTGCGATTTGCGATTCGGATGCTTTTGAAACAACCCGGCTT
>DASRRN010000731.1:0-5611 GCA_035695685.1 Acidobacteriaceae bacterium
ACACGTTCATTGGAGGCGCTGCGCGGTTCATGTGCTCATGGGATACAGATCGCAAACGGATCGATGAGTTTTGCCGCGATATGCGAATCTGTGCGGAATCGATTTTGGCTACCAGATCTCGAGGTTGAGCCCCCTGGCTGCCCTGTAAGAGGCAATGAGTTCGAAATCCGCACGGTCTGACGTTACCAGTCGCGCTCCGTGGGAACGCGCCGTTAAAGCGATCAGCACATCGAAATGAAGATTCCGCAACTTCTCGGGTGCGAAGCCTCGATCTTTTCGGACCTGCCTTAAAAGTTCGCCTGAGTTCATCCAGTTTTGCTTTGTGGGTACTAATATTGGATGGTTTTTCTCCAGGGCTCGCAAGTAAGCCAGCTCCGATGGTTGGCTGGCTCCCCTCCACAACTCAGCCAGAACGACCGAAGAAGTCCTCATCAGTCCCGTGAGCGAATCAATTCGATCCTCGTGCCGTGCATTTCGCAAATAATCAACAAAGATCGATGTGTCCAGAATGACAAGGCTACTCAACGTAACCATCGAAGCGCAGCTTGCCTGCATTCTTCTTCATGAGGTCTTTAAAGCGCCTCAGCGCGACAACTTCCTGAAGTGCGACGTGCACAGCCTCAGTGCGGGATTTCACCGCAAGGATCTTCGCGGCCTCGTCAGCCAGCTGGGTATCAAGTCGGATAGAGGTCATTTTGACAGCCATTTTGGGCATTCCTCCTGTATATACATTATGTCACTCTTGTATATACAGGACAATTGGTCTTTCTTCCTAGGCGGAGGACGAATGTCAGCCATTCGCCGCGATCGCGGGGTAAGAGTTGCTAGGACGAGCCCGTGGAATCCCACATCTCGCGAAAAACGAGCGAGATGTGGGGCACCCACGATTTCGTGGCCGAGATAAAATTTCAGAAGGCGTGTGTTTTTGATGGATCCTAGTGATGCAGTGCACGCTGCAAGACTTCAGCCAGATGCACAGCCTTCCGTCCCGTGGCTTGTAGTATCTGCTCGCGGCAGCTGAAACCATCGGAAACAATGAGTGTATCCGGATCCGCCTGCCGCACTGCCGGCAAGAGCACTCGTTCGCCGATGGCTTGTGACACCGCATATTTATCTTTGGCAAAACCGAAGGGCCCTGCCATTCCGCAACATCCGGCGTCGAGCGACTTCAGGTCTGAACCCGTTTTGCGCAGCAATGCCTCTTCGTCGGTCATCCTCATGATTGCCTTGTGATGACAATGCCCGTGGAGCAGCAGTTTTTGGGAGAGTTGCGGGGGCTGATAACCAGGAGCATGATGCTGCAGGAATTCGCTGAGCAGGAAAGTCTGGCGACGCAACCGTTCTGCGCGCGGATCCTCCGGAAGCAGGTTTCGTAATTCGTCGCGGAATACCGAAGCACAGCTTGGCTCCAGAACAACGATGGGGAGACCTGCGTCGATCTCCAGCGCAAGCACCTGGAGAATGCGCTGCAAATATTGCCTCGCTTTCCCAAGCATGCCGAAGTCATACAGTGGCCGTCCGCAACAAAGGTGGTCTCGCGGGACCATCACGTTGAAACCAGCGTGCGTAAGTACTTCCCACGCGGCCTGGCTGGTCTCAGGCCGGTAATAGTTATTGAACGTGTCTGCCCACAGAACCACGCTCCCACCGGAAGCAAGAACCCGATGCTGGCGTGCCCATTGCTGAAAGCTGACAGCAGCGAGACGCGGCATCTGCCGTTCGGGAGCCATGTCCAGCGCCTTTTGTATCAGGTGCTGCGAAGCGTTTGTTGCGAAATTGACGAGGCGTGGCGCGTGCGACCCGAGCTTCGCCCACTGATCGATCATGCCGAACGCATATGCATGCAGTGGGCGTCGCTTATCCTCGTAATAGTGGGACAAAAATTCAGCTTTATAGGTAGCCACATCGACGTTTGCCGGGCATTCTGATTTGCAGGCCTTGCATGCGAGGCACAAATCGAGCGCATGCTTTACCTGTTCATTCTTCCAGGCACCGTCAACCACTTCACCCTGTAGAACTTCGAAGAGCATATGTGCGCGTCCGCGGGTACTGTGCTCTTCTTCCAGCGTCACCATGTAACTGGGACACATGGAACCGGTGTCAAGCTTGCGGCAGGCTCCGAGCCCGATGCAGCGCGCGGCAGCGTTGGCAAATGAGCCGCCATCCTCAATGAATTTGAAATGGGTTTCCGGTTGCAACGGTTTATAGTCCGCACCCAGGCGCAGATTTTCGGTCGGCAAATAGGCGTCCACAACCTTGTGAGGATTGAGTTTGTTTTGCGGATCCCAGATGGCCTTGAATTGGCGAAACGCGTTCATCAGTTCGGGCCCGAACATTTTGGGTAGCAAGGCGCCACGCGATTGACCGTCTCCATGTTCGCCGGAGAGCGAACCCCCATAGCCGACCACCAGGTCGGCAGCCTTCTCGACAAATTCACCATACTTGCGAATGCCGGCTTCGCTTTGCAAATCAAAACTGACCCGCATGTGGATGCATCCGTGCCCGAAGTGCCCGTAGAAGGCGCCCTCATAGCCGTATTGATCCATCAGGGCGCGAATATCCCGCAAATAGCCGCCGAGTTTTTCGGGTGCTACGGCCGCATCATCCCATCCCTCCCATTGCGGCACTGCACCTGCCGCGAAGGCTGCCGCCCTCGGCCCCGATTCGCGCAGTTGCCATACATGCCGCGCTTCCGCCGGCGTGTAGAGCCGAGTGTTGGGTGCATCGGGCACTTTCTTCAGCGCATCCATCAACTGCTGGGCCAGATGCCGGGCATGGTCCGCATCATCGGAACCGAATTCAACCAGCACGATGCCGCGGCCCTGGGGAAGCAACTCGAGGTTGGGAGCACCCTTGCGCCGCAACCCATCCACTATGCTTCCCTCGAACCCTTCAAAGCCGATGGGTTCAAAGCTGAGAATCTCAGGAACATGGTCCGCCGCGACAAACGCATCGTGATAGCCGATCCCCACGAGGGCGCGATGCTGCGGGCTGGGAATCAGCCCTACCTTAGCTTCAAGCACGGTCACGCACGTGCCCTCAGTCCCTACCAGCGCGCGAGCCACGTTGAAGCGCTCGGGCAACAGGTCATCGAGGTTGTATCCAGAGACGCGCCGGGGAATTTCGGGAAAGCGTGCCCGAATGTGATCCGCATATTGGTTCCCGAGGGCACGCAGCGCGGCATAAATCTCCGCCCGGCGCCCTCCTTCGCGAAGTATGTGATCCAGATTGTCGCCGCTCGCCGGACCCACCGTCATCCGCGTCCCGTCGTAGAGCAGGATCCGCAGCTCCTCGACATTGTCGACCGTCTTGCCGCCCAGCAAAGAATGAGTGCCACAGGAGTTGTTTCCGATCATGCCACCGATGGTGCAGCGATTGTGGGTAGAAGGGTCAGGGGCGAATGTGAGCTTATGCACCTCAGCCTGATCGCGGAGCGTGTCGAGTACCACCCCCGGCTGCACCCGGGCGAATTTTTGCTTCGCGTCGAGCTCGAGGATGCGATTCATGTACTTGGTGAAATCGAACACCACGGCGACATTGCAACATTGGCCAGCCAGGCTGGTGCCAGCTCCGCGCGCCAGAACCGGGGCTCCATATTTGCGGCAGACTGCCATGGCGGCAGCCACGTCCTCAGCATCGCGGGGGACAACCAGTCCGATAGGAATCTGGCGATAGTTTGATCCGTCGGTAGAGTACATGGCGCGGCTTCCGCGATCGAAGCGAACTTCACCCTTAATGTTTTGCTTTAAGTCTTTCTCGAGCTCAGCGGCCTGGGGAAAGGTATCAACGGCCTTGGCATGCGAACTCAGCGGAAGCGGTGCGAGGGTATCCATGCTAGTGGCCGGCGGGCGCGAGGGATTGTAGCGCGGCCGTAACCCCGCCTGGCTGGTGTGGCACTCCGGCCAAGCGAAGGCCCATCTCGACCCCGCTCAGCGTTCCCGCAAGCATGAGATCGTTGAAGCTGCCGAGATGCCCGATGCGAAACACTTTACCGGCGAGTTTGGAGAGGCCGGCTCCGAGCGACATATCAAAATTTTCCAGGATCACGCTCCGCAAGCGATCCGCATCGTGGCCTTCAGGCATGAACACAGCGGTAAGCGCGCTCGAGTACTCGAGTGGATCTTCACAGACAATTTCCAGGGCCCAGGTTCGCACCGCCGTACGAGTCGCCTCCGCGTGGCGGTTGTGGCGGTGGAATACATTGGCCAGGCCTTCTTCCTGCAGCATGGCTAGAGCCTCGCGCAAACCATAAAGCAGCGTGGTCGCGGGAGTGGTGGGGAAGAAGCCGTTGCGATTGTGGCCCAACATCTCCTGCCAGTCCCAATAAGAACGCGGCAGTTTTGCACTCTTATTCGCGGCCAGCGCCTTCGCAGAGATGGCGTTAAAACCCAACCCCGGGGGCAGCATCAGCCCTTTCTGCGAGCCGGCCACGGTCACATCGACTCCCCACTCATCGTGGCGATAATCAATGGAGCCCAGAGAGGAAACGGCATCCACCATTAATAGCGCCGGATGCTTCGACAGATTCATCTGCTGCCGTACGTCGGCGATCGACGTGGTCACTCCGGTTGAAGTTTCGTTGTGGACTACCATCACCGCTTTATAGGTATGGTCCCGATCGGAGCTTAAGCGGGAAGCTAGTTCGGTCGCGGATACACCCCTGCGCCAATTGCCGGGCACGTAGTCCACCACCAGGCCGAACCGCTGCGCGACTTGCCGCCAAAGTTGCGAAAAATGTCCGGTCTCAAACATCAGCACTCGATCACCCGCAGAGAGTGTGTTTACGATGGCTGCTTCCCACCCGCCTGATCCTGACGACGGATAGATGATGACCGGACCAGTGGTTTGAAACACGGGGCGAAGATTCTCCAGCACCTCGGAGCCCAGGCGGGAAAACTCCTGACTGCGGTGATCGATGACGGCTCGATGCATCGCTCGCAGGACACGATCGGGGACGTTGGTGGGCCCGGGGATTTGCAGGAAGTGGCGGCCGGAGTGTATCAAGATGACCGAATTCTAATTGATTGCGAGCAGCATTCGCGACCATCTATAGTGGAAGCCCGTGTCCTCGATCATGCAGCGCCGGGACTTCCTGAAGATCAGCGGCGCGATCACAGCCCTGAGTCTCACCCATCGCGCGCTTGCGGGCCCCAGCGAGCGGATATTCATCATTGTCGATGGTGGCGACCCCTGTGTGTTAGGTGACCCGATCGGTTGGGCCGCAGGCCGGCTCCGAGGCGCTCTTGTTGCCAAGGGCGCAATCTGCGAAGTTGTTCAGTCTCCGGATCAAGCTGCCGGGTCCGCCTTTTCCGTCTTGGTGGCCAGCCCAGCGTCGGATCTGGCGCGGAGCTTTCCTCAGGGAGGAGGGCTCGCCAGTCCTGAGAGCATCCGTCTCACTCCCGGGCGGCTGATTGGCGCTCCTGCGATCTGGGTCTCCGCCATCGGCCAGAGGGGGTTCGTCTATGGGCTCCTGGAGTTGGCCGAACGGGTTCAATTCAGTTCCGATCTGCCGACGGGCTTGCATTTAGCCGCTGCGATCGAGGAACACCCTGCAAACCAGGTACGAAGCGTCTCGCGGTTGTTCTGTAGCGAGATCGAAGACAAGCCGTGG
>DASRRN010000732.1:0-9145 GCA_035695685.1 Acidobacteriaceae bacterium
CCTGGCGCTACAGTGACCATCGCGCCGGCAAGGATTGGTCCCGAGAGACTCGAGCCGTTGGTAGCGCGTGTAGCTTTTCCGTCGATCCGCAAACTACTGAACGAACCGGAAAATTCTGGTTTCCATCGCAGGGACGCATTCCCATGGTTGGTGAAGTATGTCCGGCCATTTCCCTGGTGACGCACCGAGACGTACGCTCCCAGCAGGGGCATGTTGCGAAGCTCCACCCAATCGTTGGCTGAGTTAAGAGATGGCCGGGTGACGACGACCGTTTTGAATAATGCAGGGGAGAGGTTTGCGATCGCGGCAGACGGCTCGATTAAGATTCCCATGAGCCCGGTCACAATTGCGCCGACGACAGAGTAAGAGACCTCGGGGTATTCGCGGCGAATGCGACCCTCTCTACTAAGGTCGGTGATCTGTTCGTAAGCAGCTTCCGTTTTGCCGTATCTAAAAAGGATTTCTGCGTAATGCGACTTTGCCTCTACGGCGTCTGTGGGTTCGGAACGCATCGTTGTTAGCAGAGTCTCGAGTGCGCTTGCGGTCTTTTGACCCGCGTCTGCAGCATCGCGGTAGAGCAAGTCGGCACCAGCCCGGCCGGTGAATTGGTGCCGCTTGTTGAAGAATGCATAGAAGTACCCCCTCGAGGAGTTCCACCATTTTGTATTGATGAGTGTCTTGATCTCTCCTGCGGTCCGGAGCGCATCTTTAGCTGCATTGCTGTTTCCACGGATCGCCTGAATGGCCGCATAGGCGCGAAACGCAGCATACTGCGTCGCCAGCAGATCGATTCCGACAAGATTGTCGCGGCTGCTCTCTTCGTATGTCGGGTCGCCACGGAAGAATGGCGGCTCTTCGATGTCGCTGGTGCGCTCCATGATGCGGTCAGGCGCAAGTGACCAGCGGTTGGTGTAATCGACGATGGTGCGGTCGTAGAAGTTCAGGAAGACAGGATCGTCGATGTAGGTCTTGTCTCCCGTCCAAAGAAACATCCGGTAGCAGGCATCGAGAACGTCGTAGTTCGCAGGGAGGTTGTACCAGAAGTGTTTATCGCTTTCGTAGTCGACAGGCGCGGGACGGTTCTCCCGATCGATCTCCCAATAGCTGCACCAGTCGCGTGATTTCGAGATGTTCTCGGCGAAGCGCCGAAGCATGTTGTGGTTCCAGCGTGTGAGGCCGAGAGCCTGGGCGCCGTCAGCCTGATGTGCAGTGTCGCGCATACAGAAGGCTTGACGTCCGGGCAGAGCGGCCTCATACCAAGGGCCAACCGGATCACCGTCGAAGACGTAGGCAAGCGCCTGCTTCTTTGCCCAACGAAAAGCACGGACCAGCTGCTCGTCAGACGAGACGAGATCGATCTCAGAATTGACCGTTGCCGGAAGCTCGAACGACCGAAAGGCTGCGTGCGCAGCGAAAGGAGCGAGGCCGAGGAGCTTTGTCACCTGACGGCGCGTGAGTCTGTTCGAAGTACTCATTGCGTCACAACTCATTTCTCTCAAAGTCACTCTGTTCCAATCACGCTTATACGAGCGCGATGACCAGCCCCGGTGAAGAGATATCGCCAGGAGTAGCGTGACGAAGACCCTCGGTTCGAATCACTTCGCCGGGGATATAGAGATGGTTCTCGCGTAGATGTACCAGGTGAGCGATGTCGACCGCGGTGTCGCCTGCCAGATCCTGCGCCATGATGCGTTTTCCCGAGATTCGCTTGTCGAAGACGAAGGTGACGCTCCGCGGACTGCCGAAGATCGCGAAAGGGCCTGGCGCATCCGACACTGCGAGAGTCAGATCGCAAGCTGGCATGTACCATGCCTCTCCGGCCCGCGTTCTTTCCTGAGCAGCGATAGCAACAGCGCCATTTGGAAAACGAGCAGCATAGACAAACGGCTTGTCACCTTTAGTCGAAACCAGAGGCGGAGGAAGATTCCTGGTAATGCGCGCCGGCGCTCCCTGATGAACGATGGCTCCGACTAGATCGGTCTGCCAGGTCTGTGTACGCGCGAAAGGCCAGGTATCGGTAAGGATTTCCCGATCGATTGTGACTGTCCCTCCACCGGGCGAAAAGGGGGGTGCGACACGTTGCCAGCGCAGGGCGCGAACCACCTCGTCGATACGCCGTTTCGTCTCCCTTGGGCCGTTGAAGAAGAGATCGTTATCTGGTCCGGGGCGTTTCCCATGGAGCGGATGGCGCATGATACCCATCGTGCAACCCATGACGGCAGCAATGTAGGCTTCGTCCTCGACATTGAGCAGACCTTTAATTTCGGGATGGCCTTCCGCAGCCTCGAGCATCGAAGCTAGACGGTCGAGAGTAGTTGGAATCGACAGAATCGAGGTCACATCATAGGTGCGATAAACATCTGTGTTGCGCAGGATCGTCATGCGGCGCGAGTCCCAAGATTGCACTCCGAATCGCCCGTCCTTGTTCCAGTCGCCATTGACCGCCGGCTCTCCATGGACGTGTTCAAGGGTCAGAGGAATGTGCTTCTCATTGCGGACGCGGACGAGTCCAAATTCTGGATCCCCGATGTCGATCTTCCAGTAGCGGACTCCGGCTTGGTCGCTCAGTGCTTCGAGTCGGTCCATTCTGTCGCCTTCCGGTGTGTTGCGGCACCAGAGAGCAGCGCCCCTCCAGCCACAGTTCTGAATGGCGCTCGCCAGCTTGCCGAGTCGCGCGGAGGGATTCCCACCGAAGGACGGAAACTTCTCAGTGTCGAGTTCGAAAGTAGCTGTGCCGCCCTTTTCCCAACCATCGTCGAGAAGCAAATAAAGGTCATGACGCACCTTCGGATAGAAAGATTTCGCCCAGCCTTGTGCTGAAAAGAGATTATCTTCCGTCATCGCGATGCGCGCGAGGTCCGCTCCAGCATCCCCTTCGAGCCGCGCTGGATCCACTTTTTCAAGATTCTGGCCGTACATGTAGTTCTGGAGCGCCCATGTGCACCAGTAATTAGGAGCACCGGATGGCTCAGGCGGAACAAGGTTTACCGGGGTACCAGAGTCGGCGCGAGCATACTCCAGGAATGCTGGTGCGATCGCTGCTGCCGCCGAGGCTGCCAAAAAACGTCTTCTGCTCAATTCCATCCGAGGTCCTTTTATTTATCACAACTCTAGAGAAAAGGAGGACCGGCGCAACGGGTGTGCAGCACCGGCTCGGGAGACAAATGAGACCTCAAAAGGTGAAGTGGCCGCCTAGCTGAATTTCGCGCGGAGTCCCGTTGGTGCTCGTGATTTGACCGAAGCTGGGGTTCTGCGCTGTGCAGCAGGTGGTGTTGGGATTTGCGTAATGCGGCGTGTTCGTCAGGTTGAAGGCGTCCGCCTGGAACGTTGCCGCCATGTGTTCATGGAAGTTTACCGTCTTCGAGAGCGACACATCCGAGTTGCGATAGCTCGGGCCCCGGACTTTTCCGACGCCAGAGTTGCCGAGAACGTACTGGGGTGGCGTGGTGAGGCAGGACGTATCGAACCACTCGCTGGTATCTCCGATTTTGCGGATCGATGGGCAGGCAAGATTGGCCCGGTTCGAGAACCCGCTATTCAGGTTGTCGTTCGAGATTCCGAAGCTGAGTGGCTGACCTGATTGGACGATCGTGATTGAACTGAGCTGCCAGCCTCCGAGGATCAGGTCCGTTGCATGGTTGCTGTTCGAGAGCCACTGGCGTCCTTTGCCGAAAGGAAGCTGGTAGACGAAATTGGCGATGAAATTCTGCGGAACATCCGGCGCCTGGCTGGTACCCGGGGCCCAGTTGTACTTGTCGTCGAGAGGATAAAAGACATTCATGTTGTCTTCTTCTCTGGACCAGGTGTAGGAGACGCGGCCCTGAAGACCGTGCGAGAAGTTCTTGGAAATCTCGGCCTGTAGCGCGTGATAGACGGACCGTCCATCTGAGGTCGCATAGTTGATGCTCGTGACCTCTGGCGCGATATCGTAGTAGGGACGGCGAGTCGTCAAGTCACCCGGTCCAGGAACAGGCGTATCGATGTTGTAGTCGCGGTAGAGATTGATACCGCGTGTGCCTACGTAGCTGATCCTGAAAGCAGAGGTGGCAGTGAGTTGCTGCTCGATACCCAGATGCCATGCATAGGCGTTGTCTGGACGGAAGTTCCTCGGGATTAGCGTAACGGAAGAATTAGGCTGTGGCGTAACTGGCGCATCGGTCGAGATTGGAACGAAGCCGGGCAGTCCATTCGTGCTCACACTCCAGAAAGGCGTGTAAGCGAGCTGCTGGTTGAGGTAGTACTGCTGGAAGAACGGGAAATTGCGCTCGAGGTTGCCGCCGATCGCTCCAAAGTTGCCGGGGAAGGTCGTGATGCCGAACGCTCCACGAACCGCGGTTCTGCCGTTGTTCGGCGAGTATGAGAAGCCGACGCGCGGAGCGAAGTTTCCGTAGTAATTGTCGACATTTGGCGCCCGATTACTGGGGGTCGCAATGTCGAGCTTGCCGGTGGTCAGGTCGAAGTTGGACTGACGATTGAATTTGTCGATGGCCTGAGTGATGACATCCCACCGAAGAGCGAGGTTGAGTGTCAGATTTTTCGCGACATGGTACTCATCCTGCGCATAGATGCCGGCGAGATTGGCTCTCGTTGCTGGGTCGGTATCGACGAATCCGCGATAGAGCGAAGAAGGAGTGCCGAGCAGGAAACTCGCGAATGAGTTACCGCCGGTACTGCTGGTGCAGTTCGGCTGGCCTGTGCAGCTGCTGGTGTAGTCGGCATTGAACGAGAAGCTGCCGTTTTGGCTGGCATTCGCGTTGGTCAACGAAGCCTGGAGCCTGCGGTAGTCCTCGCCGAAGATAAAGGTGTGCTTGCCTAAGACCTTCGTGAAGTTATCGGTGATCTGATAGACGTTCGTGATGCGGTGAGAGTTGGTCCAGTCCTGGGAGCCAGTGGAAGCGATATTGCCGATGTTGAAGATCGCGAGACCCGAGGCGCCTGGGAAAGCCGAATCATTTCCGTTAGGAATGCCCAGCTTCGTGTTCTCGTTTGTCCGGAAGTCGTTGCCGTAATCTTTCGTATAGAACCGGTTGAATCCGAAGCGCAACTCGTTGTTCGTGGTTGCTGAGAAGATGTGATCCCAGCCGACAGCGGTATTGTGATCGCGCGACAACGCATTCACGTCGTTGATCTCGATAAATTGGGTTCCCGGTGATGGGGCCGTCAGGTCGCGGCGCTGATAGGATTCGCGCGTAAAGAAGCGATCGTTTTCACTCAGCTGATAATCGACCTTTACGTCGAATTGGTGATTGTTGTCGGTCTCCGACGTGTTGGCCTGATAGTTCTGGCTGATCAGGCTCTGGGTAGTAGCTTCCGGCCAGATGTTAGCGCCGCTGACCATTTTGGCGGAAACGGGGTCGAACCGGCCGGCAGGGATTTGATAAGCAGGTCCCTGGGCAGTGCTGACCACAGGAAACGGCGTCGCAGTCGTGGGATCGTAGAGAGTCGGAAACTGGCTGGTAAGGAAAAGCCCCTGCCGCATCAGGTCGGTCGGGACCGTTAGGTTATAGGCGATGCCATTGTTGAGAAGCAGACCCTGGTAGTCGACGAAGAAAAATGCTCGATTCTTGATCATCGGCCCTCCCAGTGAACCGCCAAACTCGTTCGCACGATAAGGAGCTTTCGTCTTAGCCTGCCACTGGATGGCGTTTAGGCTGTCATTGCGAAAAAACTCATATGCTGAGCCGTGAAGCTGGTTCGTTCCGGATTTGACGAAGGCATTGACCTGGGCTCCGCCATAGGTGCCCACCGTGGCTTCCGCGTTGTTGGTCGAAACCTTGATCTCCTGCAGGGCGTCGAGAGCGGGCGTGACATTGATAAATGCGTTTAGCAGTTCCATGTTGCTGACGCCGTCGAGCGTATAGGTGGTTCCGCCCCAGGGAAGACCATTTACGCTTGCTGTGATGGGACCGGCGGCTCCCGCACCGGCGGCGGCTTCCGGCGCACTGCCGAATCCGGTGGCCACCGACCCGGGCACGGTCTGCACCAGCTGCGAAAACACCCTGCCATTTAGAGGCAAGCTATTGATTTCATGCGTGCTCAACACCTCTCCAAGGGAGGAGCCCGTGGTGTTTACCAGGGGATTGGCTCCGGTGACCTCGACGGACTGAGAGGCGGTTCCGGGTTGGAGAGTTACGTCCACGCGGGCCACGTTGTCCACGGTGACTACGTTCGCGTTTGAAACCACCTTCTGAAATCCGGGGGCATCGACCTCGACCCGGTAGGTACCGGGAGACAGGAGGTCGGCCAAGTACGTTCCCTGATCATTCGAGGTAAGGGCCACCGACTGTCCGGTGTCCTGGTTGGTTACAACAACATGTGCTCCGGTAATGACGGCTCCGCTCGGATCCTGAATGGTTCCTTGCAGACGCCCACTGACTCCTTGGCCGGCGGCGAGGCTCACGAAAAAGAAGAAGCTGACCATGCCCAGAAAAATATGAGAAAGAGACGTGGGAAGTTCCCGGATCCTCGTGGGGTTCCGGCGATTCGTTGTTCGCGGTGACATAGAGCCTCCTAAGTGCTGCTGGGGTCCAAACCCCGCGATGATGACTTTTCCTCAACTTTTCAACTGAATCATCAGCTCTTTCGAGAGGGGTCCCCCATTTGCGGAAGCAGGCTATTGGGCCGAATGAACCACCGTCCAGCTAAACGGCGATACCGGACGGCTACAAGGGCGCAAACATCCGCATATCTGTAAGAAGCGAGACCGGTTACGCCATTGTTACACTCTGTTACACGGCCTATTTTGCGCGAGATTGCCCACGCGACAGGCCCGAGCAGGATGCCGAAACTCGCAGCTTGAATCATCAGGATGTGGTCTGTTACCCAGCAAGAACGTCGTCTTTGTGGACGCTCGATCCAGAGCTCTGGAACTCTCTATTTCTTGGCGGCTGTCGCGTCGTCGGGATCGGGTATCGTCGACTTGGCCGGAAGAGGGTGAACTGAGGTTAGCTCGGTCCTGAGTACTTGGTCGCCCTTGTCGAGCTGGACCCGGAGGAGTGCCTGGAAGTATGGGAACTGACTGCTCGGATCGGCTGCTTTGGGGCCGATGATGCCTTTGGCAGAAAGCGCGGTGGTGAGACCGGAGATTCCGTCCGAAGTGGTCATGAACTTGGTGGCCCCTTCAGTGCCCTTGGTGTCGAGGCCGCCGAGGACGGCGATTCGGTGGCCTTTGACCACCCCAGGCTGAACGGAAATGAGGCTGAAGTCCATTTCGAGGACCTGGGTTTTGGGGTCGCGCTCCGTATGGTAGGAGGAGGCCTCGTCTTTCTGAGGGTGGGCGTTCAGGATCATGGCCCGCCACTGCTCCCGATGGCTGTCTGGATTGTCGAAGGAAAAATCCCCGTCGGCAAAGAGCTTGCCCACGGCAACATTTTGGAAAGGCGAGCCCAAAAGGATCACACTATGTTCCTGTAGATCTTCCGGGGTGATGTTGCGGCTCGTCTTGATGATGGGCTTAACGCCCATCTCGGCGAACACTTCGGTCAGCATGGCTACGCCCTGCAGTTCGCCGGTTCCGGTATATCCGTCCTCGTAATATAGTGGGCCGGCGTTTTTTACCAAGGTTGGGTTCGAGGCGAACTGCTGGGCGAGATGCTCGTCGACGCGCGCACCGCGGCTGTCGCTCGCTCCCTGCCGGAAACGCAAAAGGTCATTTGAATCGTCAAGCAGGAACACCGCGTTGGGATAGGCGATGATCGGGGCACGGTCGCCCTGTAGAAACGACGCCCAGAACGCTTTGACCGGATCGCTGACGCTCACGGCGCTTGGTCCGCTGGGCGCGTTCGAGGATCTCCTCCAAAATCTGCCGGCGAGATAGCCAAGAGCCAGGGCAAACAGAAACGTCAGGGCGACGATAGCGGGTCGGAATAAAGTCAGACGCGTTGACCCGGGCACTTGCCTGGCAGCTTTCAGTCCACCTTCGCGTGTCGATATATCGGGATCATGATCCCCGAGGGTCAGCAGCTTGGGTGACTCAGTCTCTGGATCGTTTCGTTCATCCCGAAGGCGAGAGACCGGACAGTAGTGCCCTTTCGGTATCTCGACCATCACCCGGTCATGAACGCCCTCATCCTGGTAATAGTCTTTGAGCTTTTGGCGAAGGCGGTGGGTCTGTACGCGAACGATCGTATCGGTTCTTGGATCAAAATCTGTTCTGCGACCGAAGGCTTCAAGGCCAATCGTGTACTCCTTCAGAGAGTCGGCAGCTCCTTCGAGCGAACGGCTCACCAAATATTGAAAGAGTTGCTGAAGCGTCGTCGAGCCGCGCAGAGTCGCAGAGTGAACAATGCGTTCTACCTGTTGTTGAATCTCTTCGTCAGTAAGCTTGGGAGCTCCTGGCGGGGGCGATGTTGGCGTATTGATCACTTCTTAAATTTCGCCTGCTCTTTATCCGAAAGAAGCCGGATGTCATTATTCTCGGCGATCAGCCAACAAGTGTAAAATCGCCCGGACTTTGTGATCAAAGCAGACCACGGTACCTCCTGTATTAGATTCAGCACCGAACGCGCTCCATAAACAGCTTTGCAAGCCAGCTAAATCCAAGCAAATCCAAGCACTCCGGTTCTTCTTTGTCGGGGAGCAACATTTCCTCGTTGGGTGGGGGAATCGAACCGGGATTAGGGACAAGGGACGGGTTCAGGCGGGAATGCTTGCTTCTGCAGGGGATTCTGCTGGGGTTGGTTTGGCTCTTGCCGCTGCGCTGATATCGTCGGAGACGACCCAGGCAGCGCCGGCCAAAGCGATGCAGATCGCGTTGCCGGCCCAATTGAAGTGATTGCTTGGCGCGGCGGAGAGTTTAGGAATCCAGACCAGCAACTCGAAGATCACGATCTCCGCGGTGAGAAGTCGCGCGGCAAGAGGCGCCATGATGCCGGTGAGGATGGCTACGGCGGCCCCCAAAAAGCCCATCGTCGTCACATAAGCCCAGAACATCTTGGTCGGCGGCAGCCAACCCGGGATCCAGCCCAACAGCCCGGGCATGTCAATGATGTGGACGATGCCGAACGAAATGGGGCAAATACCGAAGAGGAGCACGAAGAAAGACCGGCGGCGCGCAATGGATGAACCGGCCGGGGAGAAGATCGCGCAGAGAACCAAGCCAGAGGCGACCAGGGAGAACTCCTCAAAGACATTGCCGATGGGGTCG
>DASRRN010000733.1:0-3608 GCA_035695685.1 Acidobacteriaceae bacterium
GCACCCAGGGCGTACACGTAATCGAACAGGCGGTGGAAGTTTGTGCAGCGGCAGCAGGTGAACAGTTGTCGCCTGTCCTACCCCCGCTCCCAGTGAACCGCGAGGCGGAAATCTGGGCCGATGGAGTGCTGAACGACGTGGGCCTCCGGCCAGTGGTTTTGCTAAGTCCCGGTGCGGGGTGGGGCGCAAAGCGCTGGCCTGCGGAGCGCTATGGAGCGGTGGCCAGGGATCTGCATCAGCACGGCTGCATGGTGCTGGTGAATGCCGGCCCCGAGGAGCGGGCGATCGCTGCCGAGGTGGTGCGCGCCAGTGGGGATGTCGCGCAGGCGCCGGAATTTACCCTGGAGCGGCTGATCGCTCTTACCCGCCGGGTCTGCCTGGTTATCGCCGGGGATACGGGACCGTTGCATCTGGCCTGCGCACTAGGCAAGCCGGTGGTAGGCATTTATGGGCCCACTGATCCAAAGCGCAACGGCCCCTTTGGGGTGCCCTTCCGGGTGCTGCGACACCCTGAAAGCAAACGCGACCATACCCGCCACGCCGAACCGGAGGCAGGCCTGATGACCATTACTCCGCAGCAAGTGGTGGAAGCGGCAAACGAACTGCTGGGGGAGAAGAGTTGAAAAGACATCACCCAGGAACCTTCCATGCCAACGGACCCGAAAGGGGAACAGCAGGTCCCTCCACTCCGCTGCGCTCCGGTCGGGATGACAATTCCGTTAGGAGAACCGCTTTCCGCGCTTCCACCGAATTGTCATCCCGACCGGAGCGCAGCGGAGTGGAGGGACCTGCTGTTCCCTCGCGTTCCCGCAGCGCAGTTTGGAGATCGGCGGTTTGCACCCTTCAATGCTGAGGAGCTGGGTCAGAGTGGCGCGGCGGATCCGCGTGCCGGCAGGCTTTCTCTTTGCCGCATTTTACTTGTGGCGGGCCCGGCCGACCGCAGCCTCACTGGCCTGGAGCCTGCTGCTGGTAATACCGGGGCTGTTCTTGCGCGCCTATGCCTCGGGCTATGTAAAGAAGAACGCCGAGCTGACCGTGACTGGCCCCTACGCGTACACCCGCAATCCTTTGTACCTGGGCTCCATGCTGATGGCGTTCGGTTTTGCCGCCGCTTCGCGCAGCCTTTGGATCACCCTGTTGCTGGCGGTACTCTTCGCCCTCATCTATGCGCCTACCATTTATGGGGAAGAACAATTTCTGCGCTCCACCTTTCCCGCCTTTGAGAGCTACGCCCAACGCGTACCCCGTCTGTTGCCTCGGCTGACACCTGCGAAGATCCCAGGAGACGGTAACTTCTCCAGCACTCTCTATCGTCAGCACCGCGAGTACAATTCACTTTTGGGTGCCTGTGCCGTGTACGTTGTGCTGGTGGCTACTTTGTGGCTCCGCCATTGATTCATTGGAGTGAGTTGACGGTGACTAGGTATCCCAGATTTGTCGTGCGGTTGGCATGTTTTTGGGCGCTGGCCGGCATCGCCCAGGCGCCTCCTTCCTTGCTGCCCCCAGCTGCAAATTTCTCCTTTCCAGCCAAACAGACGCTCAACTATGCGGTGGATTGGCGTGTCTTCCCTGCCGGCACGGCGACCTTTCACCTGGAGCAGGCAGGTAACATGCAACACGTGATTGCCACCGGTGAGTCGATCGGCGCCGTTAATCTGCTCTTTCGCGTCAACGATCGCTTTGAGTCCTACTTCAATCGCACCACCGGTTGCTCCTCCAGCTTTGCCAGGCAACTCCAGGAGGGCAGACGCCAGTTCACCAGCACCCTGCGATTTCTCGAGGGCAAGCAGATACTGGACGAAAAGAATTTAGTGACCGGGACCAGCAAATCGCAGCAGGCGTCGATCCCGCCCTGCGTCACTGACCTGATGTCCGCTATCTTCTATGGCGGCTCGCAACCGCTGCAGCCGGGAGGGAGTTTCCACATGCCGCTGGCCGATGCCATGCGCGTGGTGGATGTGACCATGAAGGCCGAGGCACGGGAGCAAGTGGTGACTCTGGCCGGAACGTTTCAAACCATCCGGGTGCAACCCATAGCCGATGCTGGGGTGGTTAAGAATCGAGGCAACATCTGGATCTGGTACACGGACGACGAGCGCCACATGCCGGTACAGATGCGCGCCCGGTTGTTCTGGGGAACCATCACCATGCGCCTGGTAAGTTCCGCGGCCAAGTAGCCGCCTGCTATTGAATTCGGTATCGCTCGCGCATCAACCGCTGCAGCCGGGGTTTGTAGATGATGTTGTAAGCCAGCTCTTTGTCAGGAAACATGGCCAATGCCGCCCGTTTGCTGTCGGCCACCAACTCCGCGGCTTGATCAACCGTAAGGCTCCCATCCTGGCTGATCACGGACATCACCATGTCCATCATCATCTGGAGGCGGCGGATCTTACGTTGCTCCTCCATCTTTTCCTGGGCCGACTGGGGGGTGGGCGGCGAACTGAGTGGGTGACAGAAAGATTCGTCGTTAAGATCGGATTCGCTTGACCCCATTTGGAAAACCCTTCCTCCGAAGTTTACTCTCCTTGCCTTGTTGCGAATGTATACCGGAACCGGCGGCAGGGAAATACAAAAAAGGTTTGGTTACCTTGCAGCTATAGGCTCTCCGCTCACCGAATTTCCATCGAGATAGAAGGACGTGGCCCCCACCGCGTCAGTGCGGAAGGTTCGGATGTGGTCGTCCTGCAGACGGTGAAGGACTTCCATTTTGGGATGGCCATAGGGATTGTGGTGGGCGACCGAGATTACGGCATACGTGGGCGCGACCGCAGCCAGGAAGCGGGGCGTGGTCGACGTATTGCTGCCATGGTGGCCAACCTTCAGCAGGTCGGAGTGGAGCTCTTCGGAAAGCATCTGCCGCTCTGTGGCCGCTTGGGCGTCTCCCTCCAGCAGCACCGAGGTTTTTCCGTAGGCCACATGAAGCACCAGCGAATCGTCATTGCTGGCTGCAGCGCCCGGCGTGTAGTCGGTAGACGGTGCAAGCACTTCGACCTGCGCGCCACCGAAGCCAAAGCTGCTGCCGGCGGCCATCGCTTCGACCGGGATGTCGAGCCGCCGGGCTTCGGCCAGGAGAGCCTCATAGGCCGGGATCTCCGGATTGGTGCCCACCCACAGCACTTTGGGACGAAAATTGCGCAGGACGGAAAGCATTCCTCCCATGTGATCGCTGTGCGCGTGGGTTAGCGCGACGGCATCGAGACGGCGGATATTGCGCGACCAAAGCACTGGGGAAACCACGTCTTCGCCGATTTCAAAGTTGGCGTTGGGGGCCTGGGCCGCCCCTCCGGTGGGGCCACCGGCGTCGATGAGCAGGGTTTTTCCTTCGGGGGAGACCAGCAGCAGCGAGTCCCCCTGACCAACGTCGATAGCCGTCACCTCCAACACGCCGGGGTGGTAAGCCAACGCCCGGGGGTAAAAGACAAGCGCCGCGGAACAGGCCAGTAGAGCGATGGGGCCCGCCACAGGGAAGCGGCTATTGCGCGCTCCCCAAACCGCCAGGCCGATGAGCAGAATGCCTCCAACGATAGCCAGGGCGCCGGGGCTGGAGATACGAATGTCGCCTGCGCCCATGCCGCTGAACGAGCGCACGATTCCGCTGATCGCGTGCA
>DASRRN010000734.1:0-3287 GCA_035695685.1 Acidobacteriaceae bacterium
TGCCGATACCGATGATGGAGGGATGCTCGCTGCGCATCTCGGCGGCCTTGTGAAAGACACGCGCGGCCTCTTCGACACCGAAGTGCCGCACGGCGTCGAAGATCCATAGAATGCTGATGCCGAATTCGCGCTCTGCGCGCAGACGAGCGCGCTCCATCCCGGCAAAGAGCGGCTCGAATGCAATGCGCCGCCAGTAGTACACCACGCCGACGGAGACGTAGACCTCGGCGTGCACCACGCCCTGCTGCGCAAGCGCCCGCGCCATGCGGTAGGTAATGAGCTCGTAATCGTCCGGCGTGAGCAGCCGCTCAGTGATGGCCTTGAAGGCCATCAGGAAGCCGGTAAAGTCGACATAGCGATAGAGTGCGCGCGCCTGTTCAAGAGTGAGCCGGCCAGCGGGATGGCGCTCGCTCAGCTCCACCAGCGTCTCGGGCGTGACGGTGCCTTCGAGATGCAGATGCAGCTCCGCCTTTGGAAGGCTGCGCAGGAATTCGCTCGTGGCGTCGTTCACTCTTCAAGTCTAACCAGCATTCGGCATGGAAAACGAAAAGCCGGAGCGATGGGAATCGCCCCGGCTTGCCGGTGAGTAAATCCGCTAGAACCGGTAGTTTGCCGAGAACTGCAGACGCCGCTCTTGCGAGCGAACGGTCTGGTTAGAGACATTGCCGAAATTACTGTCGGTAATTCCGGTATCCGGGTTTCCGTAGCTGGCGATATTGAGTGCGTTGAATGCGTCGAAGCGGAAGCCCACCGTCTGCTCGCGGAAGGTGTGGAAGTCCTTGAAAGCCGACATATCCACGTTCAAATATCCGGGACCGCGCGTGTTGCCATTCCTCGCGGTTCCGAAGGTATTCGGAGCGGGAGCGCCGAACGCGCAGACGCCATTGTCAACACCCGGCGTTGTACACGGCGTCGCCGAGGGATCGTTTCCATACCAGTGGTCGATGCTGCGATTCACGATCTTCAATGGACGATACTGATTGGGCCGCGAGTTGCCGTAGCTGTTGGAATTATTACCGGGGCCGGTGATGGTCTCCGGAAATCCGGTATAGCTGACGATGGCGGTCGAGAGCTTCCAACCCGCGATGGCTTCGTCCACAACATGGTTTGCCCCGGAGAAGTATTGCTGCCCACGTCCCAGGGGCAGAGCGTAGACGCCCGTGGCGGTTACATTGTGCCGTATGTCGTATCCGGCAGGTCCCCAGTCCGCGGCGCTGTCGTAGTAGTTCTGAAAGGCACCCGATGCGCCACCCCCATCTCCACTTACGTTCAGGGGGTAGTTGCCCGAACTGTTGGTCAGCGCCTTGCCATAGGTGTAGTTCAGGGTGAATTCCAGACCGTGACTGAAACGCTGCCGCAGTATCGCCTGCAGGGCCTGATAGTTCATCGCGGCGCGCGATTCGGTGATGAGCAGGATATTCGAGCCGATGCTGGTGGATGGATCGATCGCGTTGATCCCGATGAATGGGTTGTTGTAGTACGGAGCGGAGGTGGGATCTCCATTCACCAGGTACTGGTTGAGATTGCCATAGTCTTCAATGTGCTGCCCCATCTCGCCAAGGTATCCCACCTGGAGAGACATGGCATTGGTCAGCGCGTACTCCGTGGTAAGGCTCCATTCCTGTACGTACGCGGGCTGGATGTCTTGCGGGTAGACGTTGAACGTACCGCCATAGGAGACGGTGCCGCCAGTGAAGCCCTGCTCGGCGGTCCGCGGAGTCCCCGGATTACCCGGCGTCGGAGCCACAGTGGTGACGTTTACTGCCTGGATGAAAGGAGTGATCGAGGTCAGACGCTGGTTGGAAGAGTTGCTCTCGTAGAAGCTGGTCGCGCCATAGCCTCCGCGAATCACGAAGCGGTCGGACGCCTGATAGGCAAAGCCCAGTCGCGGCATGATCTGCCTGTAGTTGCTGTCGTAGCATGCGCCGTTACCGCAGAGTCCTGAGCCGGCGGGCGCACCGGTCGGCACGTGCCCACCGGCATAGATCACCTGTCCCGTGGCTATGTCGATGTTGCCGGTTTTGTTATTTTCCTCAACCCAAGGCTGGTCCCATTCATAACGAATGCCAAGGGTCAGGGTGAGCTTTGGCGTGGCCTTAAAGGCATCGCTGACAAAACCTGCGATACGCCACTGTCGCTGTCCAACGTTCACGCTGCTTAGAGTTGCTTGGGCCGCACTCACGCGATCCAGCAGGAAATCTGCGCCTCCATATCCTCCCGCATTCGCAATCGACGGATTGCTGGTGAAGGCCCCGCTATAAATCAGCGATCCGAGGTAACCGTCGTTGTTGCTTGTAGGATAGTTGTTCTGATACCGGATCGCCTGGATACCAGCGTCCACGGTGTGATTGCCGTGTTGCCATGTCAGTGTGTCGATGTAGCTGAATGTGTTATCGATCAAGGTGCCGCCATTCAATGCCGGACTTCCGACGCCGGTAATGCCGCCACTGATGTTTTGGAAGGTGAAGCCGTTATATGCCTGGTTAGGAAAGGTGATTCCAACCTTGGCATTCCCGCTTGTTCCGAACTGGCCAGTTGTATCCACGGGCAGGCCCTCGTTCCAATGCACGCGAGTGAAACCGATGCGCGCTGAGTTGACGATGGCCGGCGAGAAGATATGCACCCAGTTCGCGCCTGTGACTTTGGTGGGAAAGACGTTTGCACCGGGGAAAGTGATAGGGATCAACGCTACCGTTCCGTCATAACCGGTGCCCATCGAATAGAAACCGGTGATCTTGTCCGAGGCGCGGGGATCGTATTCGATCTTGATATCGCCCTGATTGTTGGCCTTGAACTGCCGCGATGGCCCCTGGAAATCATTCTGAACAACTCCGTCTGTTGGAGTCGCATTGGGCAGCGGATAAAGTTCGGGATGGGCGAAGAGAAACTTGGCCACTGGATTGACAATCGGAATCCCCTTGTTCCCGGCGAAAGGCGCGAAGCCGTTCTGGGGGTCGTAGAGCTGGATGGGATTCTGAGCCGTCAGGAGGGCGGAAAAATCGCCGTTGCGCATCGCCTGAGTGAGGACGCTGGCGGGGGTCATGCCACCCGTGTGGAAGCGCGATCCCAGATAGTCAACGAAGAAGAACAACTTATCGCGCTTGATGGGTCCGCCAAAGGTTCCGCCGAATTGGGCCTGAGAGTAAGGATTGACCGGAATGATCGGACTGGCATGGTTGTTGTTCCAGGAATTGGCATTGAGCCGGTAGTCCTGCACATAGCCATACGCCGAGCCATGAAACTGATTGGTGCCGCTCTTGAGAACGGAGACTACACCGCCGCCGTTC
>DASRRN010000735.1:0-5741 GCA_035695685.1 Acidobacteriaceae bacterium
GTCAGAGCAGCGTTTTGCCTACAGCTTCCTCCAGATTCCACCTCACGATGGACACCCTTGCCGTTCAGCTAACACTTCCCCTTGCCGGGTGTGTAGAGGACTTACACCTCCTAGTGAATGCGCCCTGCCGGGCGCACAAACAGCAAAAGGCCCGCTGGTTGGCGGGCCTTCTTGGGCGATGTGAGGCAGCTGCAATGTCAGACCCCAGCGTGTTCGATGATGCCTTCCCGGACTGCCTCGTCCTTCTTCTCCTCGCTGACTGACTTGGGCAGCGCCACGGCCAGAACGTCTTCGATACGGCTGGCATAGTGGATGTCTACACCATCAATCTGGTCTGCAGTCAGATCCTCTTCGACGTTCTGTCGATTCTCCGCTGGAAGAATGACATCCTTCACACCGGCACGCTTGGCGGCGAGGAACTTCTCCTTAATGCCGCCCACCGGCAGAACGTTGCCGCTGAGGGTAATCTCACCGGTCATCGCGGTGAGCGGACGAACCGCCCTATCGGTCATCAATGAAACCAGGGTGGTTGCCATGGTGACACCGGCCGAAGGTCCGTCCTTGGGGATGGCTCCAGCGGGAACATGGATGTGAATGTCCAGGTCCTTGGTGAAGTCCTCCTCCAGCCCGAGCGAGGGAGCGTTAGAACGCACCCAGGTGAGCGCGGCCTGCATGGATTCCTGCATGACCTCGCCGATCTGCCCGGTCATCTTGAAACCACCCTTGCCCTTCATCCGATTGGCTTCGATGAACAGCACATCTCCACCAGCTGGTGTCCAGGCCAGCCCAACTGCCACACCAGAACGCCGGGTGCGCTCCGCCAGCTCGGTATCCACGCGAACCTTGATGCCGCCGAGGAACTCCTGAATAATCGCCCGGTCGACGACCAGTGTGCCTGTCTTCCCTTCAGCAATGCGCCGCGCCTGTTTACGGCAGACGGTGCCGATCAATTGTTCCAGCTTGCGGACGCCTGCCTCGCGAGTGTAATGACGCACGATGTAGCGAACACCTTCTTCTGGAAATTCGATCTGGGGCTCGGCGCCTTCCTTGGTCTCGATGCCGTTTTCTTTGATCTGCCGCGGAATGAGATAGCGGAACGCGATATGAACCTTCTCATCCTCGGTGTAGCCCGATAGGTCAATGATCTCCATGCGGTCCCGCAAAGGCTCGGGAATCGGATCAAGCATGTTCGCGGTGCAGATAAAGAGCACCTTGGACAAATCAAATGGAACATCCAGGTAGTTGTCCCGGAACGTATTGTTCTGCTCCGGATCCAGGGTTTCCAGCAGCGCCGACGCCGGATCGCCACGGAAGTCGCGTCCCAGTTTGTCGATCTCGTCCAGCATGAAGACCGGATCGTTGGCATCCGCGCGACGCAGCGCCTGCATTATCTGGCCCGGAAGGGCTCCGATGTAGGTGCGCCGGTGACCGCGAATCTCAGCTTCGTCGTGCATGCCGCCGAGCGAGATACGCTGGAATTTACGACCCAGGGCACGAGCGATACTCCGGCCGAGCGAGGTCTTGCCTACTCCTGGAGGTCCAACAAAGCAGAGGATCGGCCCCTTCATATCGGGCTTGAGACGACGAACACTCAGGTAGTCGAGGATGCGGTCCTTTACCCGCTTCAGGTCGTAGTGATCGCGGTCGAGGATCTCCTTCGCCTTGGTGATATCCACTTCGCCGCCGGTGGACTTGGCCCACGGCAGCACTGCCAGCCACTCCACGTAGTTGCGGGTGAGCGAATAGTCGGCAGCCATCGGAGACATCCGGGACAACCGGTTCAGCTCCTTTGTAGCCTCTTTTTTCACTTCGTCGGGCATGCCGGCCGCTTCAATTTTCTGCCGCAGCTCTTCAATGTCTTTTTGACCCTCGTCCAGCTCGCCAATTTCTTTTTGGATGGCTTTGAGTTGCTCCCGCAGGTAGTAGTCACGCTGCGATTGCTGTACCTGATCCTGGACTTCGGTCTGGATCTTGTTGCGCAGTTGCTGAACTTCGGCTTCTTTGGCCAAATGCTTGTTAATGCGCTCCATACGCAGCATCACATCGGGCGTTTCCAACAGTTCCTGCTTGTCGGTGGTGGCCAGGAACGGCAGAGAGGAAGCGATGAAGTCTACCAGTCGCCCTGGATCTTCGATATTGAGCGCAATGGTCTGCAGCTCATCGGAAAGCGTAGGAGAAGTGGTGACAATTTGTTGGAATTGCGCAATCACATTTCTCTGCAAAGCTTCCAGCTCGGCGCTCTTGCCCGGATCCACCTCCTGCAAATGCTCGACCGAAGCCATCATGAACGGCTCAATCTGGGCAAATTCTCCCAGCTTCACCCGCTCCGTTCCCTCGGTAAACACAAACAGGCTCTGGTTGGGCATTTTGACGACTTTGTGCACCGTCGCCAGGGTCCCTACGGAATACAAGTCGCTGGGTTGCGGACTGTCCATCCGTTCGTCGCGCTGCGCGACCACCACGATAGTCTTCACATCTCCCAGGGATTGAATAAGTTGAATGGAGCTCTCGCGGCCGACGGTCAAGGGCAGCACGGCATGGGGAAACAGCACCGTGCTGCGGACGGGCAGGATCGGTATGACCCGTCCCTCAGAGCTGCCCTGCTCTCGCCGGCTGGGATCGGTTGGATTGATGATGCTTAAGAAATCGCTAGCCATGAGTATCCTTCTATCAGATTATCGACTATAAGATGCTGCAGATCTCGAAAAGTCGCAAAAGGCCTCTCTGCTTCTATCGACGGAGGCCGCCCTCCTCAGGAGAGCAACACACCCTCTCAGGACGGCAACCAAGCCGCCGGGTAGTACCCCAGGACTTTAACAAACATGCATTGCCGGCGAAGTTGATCGAGCGCTGCATCGGTTTCGGCCGCATCGGTGACCTGGTAGTCGAGATAAAAGACGTATTGCCAGGGATGGCCGTGTACCGGGCGCGACTCTACCTTGCACAGATTCGTGTTGTGATCTGCAAACGCCTGCAGCGCTGAAACCAGGCTTCCGGGGCGGTTTTCGACCGTAAAGGCGATGCTGACTTTGTCTGGATCTGGAAGCGGCTGGACCTGGTTCGTGCTGCGAATCAGAAAAAACCGGGTGTAGTTGGCCGGATCGTCTTCGATCCCGGCTGCCAGCACCACCCCGCCGTAGGCGAGCGCCGCCTGGTCGCTGGCGATGGCGCCGCTCTCTTTGTCGCCTAGACCGATTACATGTTTTACGCTGCCGGCAGTGTCGTAAAAGGCGGTGGGTGTCATCTCCGGATTTTCGGCGAAAAAACGCCGGCACTGAGCCAATGCGACCGGGTGAGACAGAACCTGGCGGATGCCCTCTTTGCGGCTGCCAGGGATACCGATGAGATTGTGGCGAATGCGCAGCAGCGATTCGCGCTCGATTTGAACATCGGATTGGAAGAGAAGGTCGAAGTGCTCCACCACGGAACCGGCCAGAGAATTTTCAATGGGGATGACTGCGGCACAGACCGCACCGCTCTCGACCAGCTTAAAAACCTCCGCAGAAAACGCACAGGGAACAATGATTGCCTGCGGCTCCATCTGTAATGCGGCTTGGTGGCTGAAAGAGCCTGGCTCTCCCTGGATCGCGATCCGCATTTCTGCCCCGCAGACTTAATTTGGATGATACGGCAACCCACTTGATTACAAATGCACCAAAGTACAGCGTAGCAAGACTTAATCATAAGGAGAAAACACACGATGCTTTGGACAATTTTCCTGGTTCTGCTGGTACTTTGGCTGGTTGGCTTTATCGGGTTCCACGTGGTTGCATGGTACATACACATTCTGCTGATCATTGCGCTAATCGTCCTGGTTATTCAATTGGTCGGCGGCCGACGAGCAATCTAATTAAGCCTCCCTGTGCGTTGCAACCAAACAGCTTAGCTCTTTCAGGATCTTTTTCTCCTTGAAAAGGTATGCGGTGAAGAACAGGGAGGCATCTTAACTTATGTGCCAGGAAATGCGTAGGCACAAGGGAGACAAGACATGAACAAGGATCAAGTGACCGGTAAGGTGGAGCGGGCGGCGGGACGCGTAAAGCAGGGAGTGGGTGAGACTGTCAACAACCAGAAATTAGCCAACGAGGGAGTCGCTGACCAGGTAAAAGGCGCGGCCAAAGAAACCTGGGGGAACGTGAAGGATGCCGCCCAGGTGAGCGCAGATCGTCAGCACAAGGAAGCAGAACGCAGGGCAGATGACGCCCGCGCCGGAGTTCGCGAAAAGGTCGATGAAGTTCACACGAATGTCAACGATAGAATTGACGCCCACAAAGCAGAGGAGCGTAACAAAGCCAAAACAGCCTAGTCTCTTGTCCTTGCATTGATCGAATGAGACGGAACGCACCCATTGTATCGGGTGCGTTTGTCTTTTGGGGCGAAAGTCAGCGCAGTGCCGGGTGTGGGAGCAGCAGTGCGGCCGCGACAAAGAAGAAGAAGACCATCGAAATGATCCCATTCATAGTGAAGAATGCGGCGTTGAGGCGGCGCAGGTCGGTGGGAGAGATGATGAGATGTTCATAGACGAGCAGGATGCCAACCGCTTCTACCCCCACCCAGGCGATGGCATTCAGCGCAAATAGCTTCAGTAGCCAGCACAGCAAACCCATCATGACCAGGTGCATGCCGCGCGCAATCCAAAAGGCGGCCTGAATCCCCCAGGTTTGGGGGATGCTCTTGAGTCCGCTATCCCGGTCGTGCGCCATATCCTGGCAGGCGTAGAGGACGTCAAATCCTCCCACCCAGAAAAGGACTGCCGCCGTGAGCACCACGATGCGCGGATCCAGGTTGCCACGGATCGCGATCCAGGCAGCTGCGGGCGCAATCCCTAATGCCAAGCCGAGAACCAGGTGAGACCAGCGGGTGAATCTCTTGGTATACGAGTAAAGCAGGAGCACCGCGAGGACCACCGGAGAGAGCAAGAGCGTCGCGCGATTCAGTTGCGCGGCAGCCAGGATGAAGGCCAGCGACATAAACACAGTAAACGCGGCAACGAAGCTGCCGCTCAGCAAACCGGCCGGAATTGCTCGGCCAGCGGTTCTCGGGTTGGCAGCGTCCAGGCGGGCGTCCGCCCAGCGATTGAATGCCATGGCGGCGGAGCGCGCGGTGATCATGCAGACCACAATCCAGAAAACTTTGGGCCATGCCGGCCAACCTGCAGCGGCCAGCATCGCACCGGAAAGGGCAAAAGGGAGCGCAAATATCGAATGCTCCCACTTGATCATTTCCAGCGTGGTGCCCACATTGCGCAACAGTGCCATGACGTTAAGTGTACCGGGAGCACCATCGTGGTGGGTGGCAACCACGGATCCAGACGAAAAATAGCCCGCCCCTTAAGCAAGAAGGGCGGGCCACTGGTTTTTGTCCCGGAGCTATTGCTCGCTTGACGAACTAGCTACCTGGAGGTTGTTAGTCACCTTGAAGATTCCGGGGACGCTATTGGCGCGAATGCCGGCCACATTCTTGTCAGCCTGGCTGTCGACCACCCCGTTCAAGGTGACATTGCCATTCACGACCGTGATGCGGATAGGCTGCGCCGGGTTGAGAGAGTACTTTTGCAGGCTGGGATAACCGTAAATAGCCCGGTAGACCTGCAAGCGGGAGCGATTATCCATGGGCGACAAGGGGTCTACCTGGATGTTGTTGATCACGTCCTGCACGCCGGGAAAATGGCTCACTAACGACACCGCGGAGTCCGCCGCAACCGGCCCCAGCGCGTGGCCGGCCAGAGTGACTACGCCGTT
>DASRRN010000736.1:0-21501 GCA_035695685.1 Acidobacteriaceae bacterium
TAGCCTTTTCCATTCCAAATTCCAGGTATGGCCTCATGGCGAGACCCCCGAATCGAGGGGGGCCATACTTTGTCTAAAGCGAACTACACCGTGAATTGAGATCGGTTCCATCGAACGCGATCAAATCCGAAAGGACTACAAGAAGATGACTCCGACCCAACAGATCATTCCCGGACCTCGCTCGCCCGAAGGCCGGAACGCAGGCCGCGGCAATGCCATAGAACTGTCGCGTCCGATGGGGATCAATCGGCCCCAACCAGAAGCCTCCGTCAATTACCCGGCGCTGCTTCGTCGCCATCGCAGCGCGATCGCCCTCATCATGGGCGGTACGCTGCTGCTCAGCGCGCTGTATACCCTGGTTGCGCACAAGGTCTATAAATCGGAAGTCATTCTGGAAGTGACTGGGATCAACCAGGACTTCATGAACACCAAAAGCGTCGATCCTACTTCCAACCAGATTACCGGCGACGAATACATCGAGACCCAAACCAAGCTTTTGAAGAGCCCGCCTGTTGTCCAACGGACAGCACAGATCCTGGGCCCCAAGGTTCCCGGCGCTATCGCGGCCAGCCAGGGCATCGTCGGCACCCTTCGCAGCTGGGTCGGCGATCCCGCTGCCGCCACACCGGCAGAGGGCGAAGGCGTGGTTTTGAAGATGCTCGACGCCGCCAAGGTTAAGGTGGATGGAACTTCAGATCTGATCTCATTGACGGTTCTCGGTCCGGAACCACATCTGACCGCAGATACCGCCAATACCCTGACCGAACAGTTCATCGAACAAGCGCAGGATGCCCGCGGCGATGTTGCCGGGAACACGAACAAGTTTCTGACCGTGCAGTTAGCAGACGCCCGCAAGAAACTGCAGGATGCTGAAAACGATCTGCAGAATTATGCCCGCCAGACCGGCATCGTGATCCCCAACGATTCCCAGGAGAGTGTTGCAGCAGACAAACTGCGGCAGATTCAAACTGACTTGGCCAAGGCACAAGCAGACGAAGCGGATACCAAAGCGCAGGTCGAGACTTCGAAAACCAGCCCTGCGGATGCCATGCCCCAGGTCCTGGATGATCCGACATTGCGGGACAACCGGGCCAGGCTGGCAGACCTTCGCCGTCAGCTTTCCGATCTGAGTGTGACGCTGACGCCGGCAAATTACAAGATTCAGCAGTTGAACGCCCAGATCGCGGATCTGGAACAACAGTCTGCCCAACATCGCGCCAACATCATTCACCGCCTTGGGGTGCAGAACTCAGAAACGTCGCGCCGCGCGCAGCTGTTGAGCCAGGCCTATCAGCAGCAGCTGGGCGTAGTCTCCGACCAGTCGGTTAAAGAGGTGCGTTACAACATTCTGAAAAAGGAAGTGGATGCCAGCCGCGACATTTACCAGTCCATGATGCAGCGGGTAAAGGAAGCGAGCATCGTTGCTGCGCTGAAATCGAGCGACGTGCGCGTGGTCAGTCCCGCGACCCCGGCCAAATCCACCTACCTGCCCAGCTTGCCCCTGAACCTGGGTTTGGGATTGCTCTTGGGTATTGCCTTCACCACCTGCTACGTCCTAGTGCGGGAGCGCAACGATGCCAGCTTGCGTTCGCCTGGCCAGAGTGTCAAGCACCTCAATGTGCCTGAGCTGGCCGTGATTCCCTCAGCGCGCATTGGCAACAGCGAACGCATTCCACTCACTCTGCGCAATTTGAGCGGCGCTACCGCCGCGCTCGAGGCAAAGAACGGATTGTTGGCAGGCTCAGCGGCCGTCGACAAAGAGATGGTGCAATGGTGCCAGGACGAAACCATGATGGCGGATGCCTATCGGTCCGCGATCACGTCGATTCTTCTCAGCCGCATAAACGGAGTCAGTCCCCGGGTCATTCTGGTGACCAGTCCCCGCCCCAAGGCAGGCAAGACGACCACAGTTGCCAATCTTGGTATCAGCCTGGCGGAAATCGGACGGCGAGTGCTCCTGATCGATGGCGACCTCCGGCGGCCACGGCTGGGTAAGCTCTTCGGATTGCAATTTGCCACTGGCTTGAGCGATGCGCTGCTGGCTGAGGGCAATGGAACGATTACTCTGGAATCGGTGATCCGCCCTAGCACTGTCCCCGGGCTCTATGTGTTACCCGGTGGATCGGAGCCTGCCAACATCTCCAAGCTTCTTCATTCCACGTACCTGGATAGCCTGATCGAGTCGGCGCGGTCGGAGTATGACTTCGTGCTTATCGACTCTCCGCCAATGATGGGTATGGCCGATGCGCGGCTTCTGAGCCGCAACGCCGATGGTGTGATTCTGATCAGTCGCGCCGGAGAGACCAGCCCGGAGCAATTGGGCGAAGCCAGAGAGCGGCTGGCCGACGATGGCACTCCGGTCATTGGCACTATCCTGAATGGCTGCGATCTTCGTATCGAAGATCCATCCTACGTTAGCCACTACAACAGCTACGCCGGTGTGGCACGCGGCTAATGCATTTCCACTTCTGGTGTATACAAAGCAACCAGTCCCGACGCGTCTTTTCCTCAAGAAAAGACGCACATCGCTGCACCTTCCTGTGCAGAGTAGAAGTGAAAATGCTCTAGAAGATGCAATCACGGCTCACGATCTTTGTGAGAACGCAGTAAGTTGGAAACTGATTTAGTACGTTAAAGTTGGCTTACGAGCACCTTCGTAAGCAGTCCGCGCGCACGGAATCCCCCCGCCGCGCTGCATCGGCTGCATAGACCAACTGCAAACTGCAAGGGAACAAAGACACCGGCGAAAGTTCACCCGGGATTGGCTTTCAAAGTCGCAACCAGGTCGAGCTTTCGTGAATTTAAAGAGTGTCTGCGTTAGCCAATGTTCCCTCTTCTATCGCCTTTCTCCTGCGACGGTGGCTGTAAGGGCCCCCGTTGATCTGTTTCCCACGGCCAGGAAAGGGCTTGACTGCTTTCGTAAAAGGAACGCTTCCCGCACAATCTCCGGGGAGCTATGGGGAGAATCGCTGTCATGCATGTCCGCAATCTGCGCTTTTATCAGACCATGCAATTCGTACTGGATCTACTCGCGGTGACAGTTGCCTGGACCTGCACCATCCAGATGCGAGTGCTGCTGAATCCATTGGCTACCGAACGAGTCAGCTGGACCTATGCTTCGCTGTGGGCGCCCTCATTGATGATCGTCCTGATGTTGTGGGTCGTCATGGCGTGGCGGCTCGGGTTCTATCGCGTTGAAGGCCGTATCCGTCTGTGGAACAGCATCATTAATGCGGCCGAAGGCGCGCTGCTAGCCAGCTGCATTATCGTCATCGTCACTTTCTTTTCCCGCGCACTTGGCACCGACGTTTCGCGCGCGTTCTTCATGATCTTCGCGCCCCTCAGCTTTTTTAGCTTGGGCCTGGCGCGGTGCGTCAGCTTGGTCGCGGCTATGGCGGCGGAACGGCATTGGCCATCGCCTATCCGGGCGGCACTCCTCGGAGACGGTCCTCACGCGGGTCGCCTGGTCGCGCTCATGAACACAGCCAATGTGGCCAACGTAATCAAGGGCGTAATTCTCCCCGAAGGCCACACTGCGGAGGGCTTGTCACTGCCGATGCCGATTCTGGGATCGACTGGACAGCTGGCCGAAGTAATCAATCGCGAACACCTCAATCGCATCATTCTTCTCAATGGCTCGATCTCACGGGACGAACTGGACGAATGCAATAAGGTGTTCAAGCGCATGGGTGTCATCGTCAACTGCACGTTTGACTTTGACCCGGAACCGGGCCGAATCAATGTGGTGAACCAATACGGTTTACCGCTGGTCGAGCTGCGGCCCTTGGCGTTTACCAAAGGTCAGGAGTTTGTCAAGCGGGCCTTTGACATCGTAGCCTCGGCGATTGCGCTCATCTTTCTCGCCCCCACCTTATTGGTGATCGCGGCGTTGGTGAAGTTCACTTCAAAGGGACCCATCCTGTATAAGGCGCCGCGGGTGGGTAGGGGCGGCCGTCACTTCATGTTCCTCAAGTTTCGCTCCATGTACACCAACATGGATCGCAGCCACGTGGCCCATGCCAATGAAAAACAGGGTCATATTTTCAAGATGAAACAGGATCCGCGCGTGACCCCGATTGGACGCTTCATTCGGCGCTATAGCCTGGATGAGCTGCCGCAACTGATCAATGTGTTGCGTGGGGAGATGAGCCTGGTAGGACCGCGGCCGTTGCCGGCGGCCGACATGGGACCGGACGGAATGAGCCGGGAATTCGCCGATTGGTCCGAAGGACGGGCCGCCGTGTATCCCGGCATTACCGGCCTGTGGCAAGTGAATGGCCGCAGTGAACTGCCGTTTGAAGAGATGGTGCGGCTCGACCTGCAATACATCCGCGAGTGGTCGTTGCTGCTGGACATCAAAATCATTCTGGCAACGCCCGGCCAGGCGGTAAAAGGTGTAGGAGCTTACTGAAACCGGTGTCAACCCACTGGTTTCAGTCCCGTGAGGGAAATCCGTAACCTGCGCTCATCGAGTCACCAAAGAAACGGTCCGGGCCCATATGTCCTGGGCTACCAGACACAATCAGAACAGTCCCGGCCAGCCTGCCCTGCCTGCCCCGGCTTGCCGTGGGAGCTTGTCGAACGGGGACGGCTGAACCAAACCTTGCTCCTGTGATTTTTTTGACGGCGAGCCCTCTCACCGAGTTTTGCCTATGCCTATTGTGGACCGTAAAACTGAACTGCATCCGATGGAGCTTCGCCCTCTATCGCCGCAACCATTGGTTTCGATCCTGGTGTCGAATTACAACTACGCCCGCTACATAGGCGAAACGATCGAGAGCGCGCTCAACCAGACGTATTCCAACATCGAACTCATCATCTGCGACGACGGTTCGACGGATGATTCGGTCCGCATCATAGAGGACTATCAACGCAAAGATCCGCGCTTGCAGTTGATCCGCAAAGCGAACGGAGGGCAGGCGTCAGGTTTCAATGCAGCGTTCGCTGCCAGCCGAGGTGAACTTCTCACCCTGCTCGACTCCGACGATTGTTTCCTGCCGCACAAAATCGAGAAGATTGTCGCTGATTTTCAGGCGCATCCCGACGCTGGTTTTGGTCTCCATCGCGTGATCCGCATGAGCGCGGATCGCCGCCGCCAGGGAGTGTGGCCCATGTCTGCCCCGTTACCTTGCGGTTGGTATGGTTCCAGCCTTCTGCAGGATGGCGGCATATTGCCTTACATGCCTCCGACCTCGGGCTTGAGCTTTCATCGCGACGTAGCAGAGCGGATGTTCCCGCTTTCCATCGAGCCCATACTGGTAGGCTGTCCGGATCAGCTGATTACACGGCTCGCTCCGCTGCTCACCAAGGTGACTCGTGAAGACGAAGCCTTATCCGAGTACCGTTTGCATGGCGGAAACAACTACGGACCGGACCGTGTGTCCGCGGACTCCTTTAAACGCGAATTGGATTATTGTGAGGTCCTCTGGAGAGCTCAAAAGCGCTTTCTGACGACCATCGATCCCGACCTCGGGCTGGAGCTTCAGCCGCTTGACGTCAATGGGTATATTGCCTTCGCAAGTTATATCCACGCCCGCCTGATCAGAGATCCTGACCAGCGGCAATATTACGACCGCTATATCGCACGCCTTACCGGGCCAGGCGCCAAGCATGTGTGGTTTTGGAAACTTTCCATTTACTTGCCATACCGGGTATTCGAGTTCGCCATCAATCTCTTAGTTCGGCAAAGTTGGATCAAACAATTGATTTCACGCTTAAGAAAAATGTCCTGACACTAGATCGCATGAGCAATTTGCTATATTTGCGGTTCTTTCTTTTCCGGCGGCCTTCTCCCCGCCGCCAAAGCATCCCAGATCGGAGCATCACTCAATGAGCGCTAAGCCTCTCGTCAGCATCGGGCTCTTTCTTTATAACGGGGATCGATTTCTGGAAGCCGCCATCGAATCTTTCCTCAATCAAACCTTTAGAGATTTCGAACTCATCATTTCCGACAATTGCTCTACCGATAAGAGCGATGAGATCTGCCGGCGCTATGCAGCTCAGGATTCCCGCATTCGCTACTACCGCAACGAGCGCAATATGGGCGCGGGGTGGAATGTTCGACGGGTCTACGAGCTGGCCACCGGAAAATACTTTAAGCAGGCCGCCCACGACGACATGATTCAGCCCGACTACCTCCGCCAGTGCGTGGATGCACTGGAGGCCGACGAGTCCCTCGTTCTTGCCCATAGCTTGACCCGGGTCATCGACGAGAACGGCCAGTTCGTCGAGAACTACGATGACGGACTGCGTACCAGTTCGCTCGACCCGGTGGTACGGGCACGAGACCTGCTCCTCAAGGGCCACAGATGCTACCCCATCTTCGGCCTCATCCGCCTGGACGCCCTGCACAAGCTACCGCCTCAGGGCAGCTATGCCCACAGTGACCGCGTCCTTCTTTTACAGCTGGGCTTGCTTGGACGTTACTGCGAGATTCCGGAGTATCTGTTCATCAGCACCCGCCATTCGGGTCAGTCAGTCTGGACTTTGCCGGAAAGAACCAAGGCCAAAGGATTTCGCCTGACCCGGCGCTGCGGCACGCTGCCGGCGATGGAGTGGTGGGATCCGACTAAGGCGCGCAAGATCGTATTCCCGGAGTGGCGTGTGGCCAGGGAGTTTTTCTTCTCCGTAGTTCATTCGCCACTGACATCATGGCAAAAGCTGAGATGTTACGGCCTGGTTGGACGGTGGATGTTGAAATATCACCGCCGCATGGCTAAGGATGTTCTGGTAGCCGCCGATCAGGTGCTGTTCAATTTCCAAAACAGGCATGCTATGGCAGCCAAGCCCCCCCAAACTGCCGATGCATCCGCCAAAATAGTCTCCCTCGATCTAAACACCAGTGGAGGTGAATCCTTATGAAGGTTGCAATTCTTGCAGGGGGGTTGGGTTCGCGTCTCGCCGAAGAGACAGAACTGAAGCCGAAGCCCATGGTCGAGATTGGCGGCAAGCCAATTCTCTGGCACATCATGATGCACTATGCACATTACGGGTTCGATGAATTCGCGATCGCGCTGGGCTACAAGGGCGAAGTCATCAAGAAATACATGCTGGACTATTGCTCGCTGAATCGGGATCTGAGCGTGTCGCTCAAGACCGGCAAAGTCAAGATGAATGGCGGAGTCGTTCCCGACTGGACGGTCGACCTGGTCGATACAGGCATGAAGACTCAGACCGGCGGCCGCATCAAGCGGTTGGCGCCTTATCTGGGCAGCGAAACCTTCATGCTCACCTGGGGTGATGGAGTATCCGACATCGACCTGCACGACTTGCTCGCCTTTCATCGTTCGCATGGCAAGTTGGCCACTCTCACCGCTGTCAGACCCACAGCCCGTTTTGGCCACCTGGAAATGGACGGCAATCAGATCACCGAATTTTCTGAGAAGCCGCAGACCAAGGAAGGTTGGATCAATGGCGCGTTTTTCGTCCTGGAACCAGAAGTCTTTGACTTCATCGATGGTGACAACACCCATTTCGAGAAAGAGCCGCTCGAGCGGTTGGCCGGCGAAGGCCAGCTGATGGCGTACCGACATACCGGCTTCTGGCAGTGTATGGATACCATCCGCGAGAAGAAGATTTTGGAGACGTATTGGGAAAGCGGTAACGCACCTTGGCAAACTTGGGAGGAAACGAATGCAAGTATTAGTAACGGGGCACGCGGGATACATCGGAACGGTATTAGTGCCAATGCTGTTGCAGGCCGGGCATGAAGTAGTTGGGCTCGATACCGACCTTTTCGAGCGCAGCACCTTTAGCGACGGGATCGTACAGATCCCTGAGATCCGCAAGGACGTTCGCGATGCGACCCTGTCCGACGTCAAGGGGTTCGATGCCATTCTGCATCTTGCCGGTCTTTCAAACGATCCCCTGGGCGACCTGAATCCGGGTCTGACCTTCGAGATCAACCACCAGGCATCGGTCAAGCTGGCCAAGTTGGCGAAGCAGGCCGGCGTGCAGAGGTTTATCTTCTCCTCTTCCTGCAGCAACTACGGCGCCGGTGGCGACGACCTGCTGGATGAGCACTCTGCCTTTAACCCAGTGACCCCCTACGGTACTTCCAAGGTCATGGTGGAGCAGGATGTTGCCAAGCTGGCGGATAACAACTTCAGCCCAACGTTTCTCCGCAATGCCACCGCCTTCGGTGTTTCGCCCCGGTTGCGCTTTGACCTGGTGCTGAACAACCTTGTGGCCTGGGCTTACGCCACCGGCCGGGTGTACATCAAGAGCGATGGGACTCCCTGGAGACCGATCGTGCATATCGCTGACATCTCGCGGGCCTTTATCGCCGCGATGCATGCCCCGATTGACCTGGTCCACAACGAAGCATTCAACGTCGGACGCAACGAAGACAACTACCGCATTTACGAGCTGGCCGACATCGTCAAGGAGACGGTGCCGAACACCGTGATTGAATATGCAGCCGATGCCGGGCCCGATAAGCGCTGCTATCGCGTGGATTGCAGCAAGATCCGCAAAGTGCTGCCGGAGTTCCAACCCGCCTGGGATGCTCGCAAGGGCGCGGTTGAACTGCACGAAACCTACAAGAAGATCGGCCTCGTCTTGGAAGACTTCGAGGGACCGCGCTTCAAACGCATCGCCCATATTCGGAAGCTGATCGAGGAAGGGATTCTCGACTCATCTCTGCGTTGGACCAACCAGCAAGCGACCGCCCCCGTAGTCGCAGGAGCCGCTACGGTATGACCCAATCCACCTTTCATTGCCGCGCCTGCAATTCTTCGCAGTGCATTCCGATTCTTTCTTTCGGAACCACTCCACTTGCGGATGCATTGCTCTCAGCCGATCAGCTAGGGTCGCCGGAAGTTACGGCGCCCCTTGACCTGGTCTTCTGCCCCGAGTGCTCGCTGGTGCAGATCACCGAAACCGTTCCACCGGAAATTCTCTTTTGCCGCAATTATCCTTACTTTTCTTCTGTGTCGAAGAGTCTTCTGGAACATTTCGCCAAGAGTGCTGAAGCGGTTATCCAGGCCCGGAACCTTGATTCCAATAGCCTGGTCATCGAAGCTGCGTCCAACGATGGTTACATGTTGCGCAACTTTGTGAACCACGGAATCCCGGTCTTAGGTATCGATCCCGCCGAGGAACAGGTGCGCACCGCGAATGAGCGCGGCGTCAACAGCATCAACACTTTCTTCACCAGGGAGCTGGCGGAAACGCTGGCCGCCGAGGGCAAGAAAGCCGATGTTTTCCTGGCCAACAATGTGCTCGCCCACGTGGCCGATCTGAACGGCTTCGTCGACGGCATCGCCGCCTTGCTGAAGCCCACAGGTGTGGCCGTCATTGAGGCGCCCTATATCGTTGACCTGATCCAGAAGTGCGAGTTCGACACCATCTATCACCAGCATCTTTGCTACTTCTCCGTGACGGCCCTGGCGCGGCTCTTCCGCGATCACGGCCTCTACCTGAACGACGTAGAGCGCACCAGGATTCACGGCGGATCCCTCCGGCTGTTTGTCGAGCCGGTAGAAACTCCGACCGCGCGATTGAAAGCGTTGCTCGCCGATGAGAAGAACGCGGGAGTCTCGACCATCGAGTACTATCGAGGTTTTGCCGATCGGGTGCATGCGGTCCGCGACGACCTCACCAAGCTGCTGAAGGACTTGAAAGGCAAAGGAAAGTCGATCGCCGGCTATGCCGCGGCGGCTAAGGCTACCACGCTGCTCGCCTTCTGCAACATTGACCGGGAGCTGCTCGACTATGTCGTCGATCTGAACGAATTCAAGCAGGGCCGGTTCATGCCCGGCAATCATCTGCCCATTCTTTCTCCGAACAAGTTGCTGGAGAGCAAACCGGATTACGTTCTGGTGCTGGCGTGGAATTTTGCCGGCGAAATCATGGAACAACAACACGCCTACAAGGCTTGCGGCGGAAAATTCATTATTCCGATACCGACGCCTGCAGTCGTCTAAAGGAGATTGACTGAATGCACAGCATCTACGTAGATTCCAAATTCGACGACGAGAAGCGCCGCCAGCATTTGTATGACGGCCAACTCTTTGTTTACTCGCCGCGGCCCAGTGCGCTCGCCTTCACTAATTTCGCCGCAGAAATGATCAAGGACGCTTTTGGCAAAGAAGATCCGACTACGGCACAGTACGACATGCCGGTGGAAGAATTTGTCCGGATCTTCGCGCCGCTCAAGCCGGCCTTCATTCATCACCCGGAGTCGAAGCGCCTGATCCAGGCTATGTTGAAAGACTTCGGCTGCGACATGGAAACCACCTACCTCGATGTGCCGCGTCTGCGCGCCGTCACTTCGGATGCCTACCTCACGTCTGGCGTTGGATATGCACACCATCTCCATCGTGACACCTGGTACTCGGCTCCGATGTGCCAGCTGAACTGGTGGCTGCCTATCTTCGAGATGTCTTCCGAGAGCTCGATGGCCTTTCATCCGCGGTATTGGAACGAGGCGGTCAAGAACGGTTCCAGCAAATTCAACTACTACGCCTGGAACAGCACCGGCCGGGCTGACGCGGCCAAGCACATCAAGTCCGATACCCGCGAGCAGCCAAAGCCCGAACAGCCCATGGAACTGGATCCCCAGGTTCGTGTAATTTCGGAGCCCGGTGGAGCGCTGGTCTTTTCCGCAGCCAACATGCACTCGACCGTGCCTAACACGTCGGGTAGAACCCGCTTCAGCATCGACTTCCGCACCGTAAGCCTGATCGATGTGAAGTCCAGAAACGGCGCTCCCAATATCGATTCGCACCCGATTGGAACCTCGTTGCGCGACTTCATGAAGGGAACTGATCTGAGCCCTATGCCGGAGGAGATCGCCGCGGCCTATGACAGCCCCGACGCAGCGGACGGCGTCAAGGTCTATCGGCCCGAGGTTGTAGGCGCCAGGTAACCAGTAGAGCGGTCGATTTACCGGTATCCCATCCTACTTAGGGCGCATAAGGCGCATAAGGCGCACACTTTCCCCCGCGCCACACGCTCCTTCTACGGATGGGATATCGCCAATCGTGGACGGCCCCAGAGCCTAAGCGAGCACCATCAGTTGAACTATTGAGTGAGAGATCTGCCGCCGTCCGAGCTTCAGGAATATTTCGAACAGTCGTACTTTTGCACCCGCCCACTTCACGGAGTGAGAGCGCTGGGACTTGCCTTTAAACCTTAGCTAGTGACGAAATTCTTCTGAACGGGGACCATGAAATGCCTGAAATTAAGACCTGTCCAAACTGCCTCAAAGGCGACATGAGCGTTTTTTATGAAGTTCCGCGGGTGCCGGTGCATAGCGTGTTGCTGATGCCCACCCGCGAAGTTGCCGTGAACTTTCCCAAGGGCGACATTGCTCTCGGGCACTGTTCCCACTGCGGCTTTATTGCCAACACGGTGTTCGATCCAACCGTGCATAACTACTCCGCGCAATACGAGGAAACACAGGGCTTTTCCGGGACCTTTCAGGCCTTCCATCGCCGCCTCGCCGCCGAGATGATCGACAAATACGACCTCCACGGCAAAAAAATGATCGAGATTGGCTGCGGCAAAGGGGAATTTCTCTCCCTGTTGTGCGAGATGGGCAACAACAGCGGCGTAGGTTTCGACCCCGCCTTTGTCAGCGAGCGGAACCCTTCTGCCGGCGACACCAAGGTTGAATTCGTGGCCGACTTCTACGGGGAAAAATACGCCCACGTGCAAGGCGACTTCGTGTGCTGCAAAATGACCCTCGAGCACATACCCGACACCGCCAATTTCGTGCGCACCGTGCGGCGTTCCGTGGGCGACCGCTACGACACCGTGGTTTTCTTCCAGGTGCCCGACATGAGCCGTGTCTTGAAGGACCTGGCCTTTTGGGACATTTACTACGAACATTGTTCGTACTTCAGCGCAGAATCGCTCTCACTCCTCTTTCAGGAGTCGGGATTCGACGTGCTCGATGTCTGGACCGACTACGACGATCAATACCTGATGATTACGGCTAAGCCGTCGCGCACGCCTGCGTCCTCTGTTGCCAAGCCGGATCCCACGCGGTTGAACAAAGATATCAAGTTCTTCACCGAGCACCAGGCGGCCAGAATGGCGTCGTGGAGGAGCAAACTCGAAGAAACCAGGAACAGCGGCAGGAAGGCCGTAGTATGGGGCTCCGGATCGAAGGGCGTAGCGTTTCTGACTGCGCTTAACCTGCACACACCCGACTGCGAGATCGAATATGTAGTCGACATCAATCCATTTCGCGAAGGCAAGTACATGGCCGGTACCGGGCAGGAGATTGTCTCGCCGGCCTTTCTCAAACGGTACAAACCCGACCTGGCCATTGCCATGAACCCGATTTACCAGCCCGAGATCAAAGCCGATCTCGAGAAAATGGGCCTGTCTACTGAGGTTGTCTCCGTTTGATTACAAATCCAGCCTTGCCCCTGTGCAGAGGCTTCTTGAAGGCAATCTATGTATGATTTCGCAATAATTGGTGGAGGAATTGTTGGTCTCGCGACGGGCGCTGCCCTTGGCCGTCGTTATCCTTTCGCGCGAATTCTCCTGGTGGAAAAGGAGGTTGGCTTTGCTCAGCACCAGACCGGCCGCAATAGCGGTGTCATACATTCAGGCATCTACTACAAGCCAGGCAGCCTCAAGGCGGAGCTGGCGCTGGCTGGGAACGAGTCCCTGCGCGCTTTTTGCTACGAGTATGGCGTACCATTCGACGTTTGCGGCAAGTTGATCGTTGCCACTAAACCGGAGGAGATTCCCCAGCTCGACAATATCTTTGATCGGGCTTTAAAGAACGGCGTACCAGCGACGCGGCTCGGCCCGGAAGAAGTAAAAGAAGTGGAGCCCCATGTCTCCTGCATTGCCGCCATCCGCGTGCCCACCACGGGCATTGTCGATTATCGGCAAGTGTGCCACGCACTGGTGCACGAAATACAACAGCAGGGAGGAGAGCTCAAGGTTGGCACTGAGGTTCTCCACATTGTTCCTACTCCCCTGGGTCACCTGCTTGAGACCTCATGGGGCTCGCTTGAAACTCGCTTCCTGATCAACTGCGCAGGTCTACACAGCGACCGGGTAGCAAAACTGGGCGGCGTGGAACCGAAGGCCATGATCGTTCCCTTCCGCGGTGAGTATTTCGAGCTCAAGCCCGAACGCCGCCACCTCGTGCGTCATCTTATTTATCCAGTCCCTAATCCGGCTTTTCCTTTCCTTGGTGTGCACTTCACGCGCATGATGGACGGAAGCATTCACGCCGGCCCCAATGCCGTGCTGAGCTTCAAACGCGAGGGGTATCGCAAGTCAGACTTCAGCTGGCGAGATCTCTCTGAAGTCATCACCTATCCTGGTTTCTGGAAGCTTTCTTCGAAGTATTACCGCGAAGGAGCTCAGGAGATGTTTCGCTCCTTGAGCAAAGCCGCGTTTACCCGAAGCTTGCAGCGTTTGGTGCCAGAGGTGCAGGCGGATGACCTGATCCCAAGCAAGAGCGGCGTGCGAGCGCAGGCTCTGCTTCGCGATGGAAGCCTGGTTGACGACTTCCTGCTGTTGGAAGGCAAAAACTCCCTCCACGTTTGCAATGCTCCTTCCCCTGCAGCGACAGCTTCGCTCGAGATTGCGAAGAAGATCGTCAGCAAGGTGCCCCGCCCGGGACGCCTTTCGCTGGTCAAAATGGCGTAATTCGAGTCCAAACGATCCCACATCGCGCTGGTTTTTTCGCGAGATGTGGGATAACGCCCCTCCAGGCCCAGCCTTCTCTACAAATCCATCTCTATAGTCCGCTCCGTCTAGCTTTGTCTTACGGAAGAGCTGCGCCGAGAACGATCCCATATGGAGGAGCGCGCACTCGCGCATTCGTTGGATAGTGGTGAATAGGTGCGCCCCGGAACCCTCGCGCCAACAGTTCCGAAAGGGAACCCCGATTCCCGCCAGTGCGCTACGCTCCGCCCAACATGACAAATTTTCTTGTGGGCCAGGTCTGCAGTTCGTACTCTGGGCAGAGTGGCCCGGTTTCTTCACCGCTTCGAGGCATACGTGTGATGGTAAGCCCTTCCATTGCCTTTGCCAGTGCTCTGCTTTCGAAAGGAAACGGTCCCTTGCGCATCGCCATATTCGATTACAAAATAACGCGCAACAATCCCATTGGGAGCTGCCACCTGGCGATGCTTCGTGCTCTTGCGGGGGAGCATGAATTTACTGTGTTCGCTGTCGAGTTCGAAAATCCCTGCCCACAAAAGATACGGTTTGTCCGCGTGCCTTCGCCCACGCGTCCCCTGGCCCTGCTCTTTATCGTTTATCACTTCATGGCGCCCCTCTGTTATCTGCTTTACCGGCTTCGTGGCGGCGCAAAGCCCGACCTCGTACAGGCCCTGGAGAGCAATCTGGCTTTTGGCGACCTTCTTTACTCGCACTTTTGCCATGGCATGTACCTGAAATATCATTGGAGCAGGTCGGGCGCGAAGGGGCTGCGGGGTTGGTTCCGGTGGCTCGATCATCAGCTTCACGCCTGGATGGAAAACTTCACCTATCCTCGCGCCAGGCAGATTGTGGTTCCATCCCGAGGCCTGGCAAGAGAGCTGAAAACGGAGTTTCCCTATATCGAGGACAGGCTGACGGTGCTGCCGAACCCTATCAGCCTGCAGCGATTACAAATGCCAGGGGACTTCGACCGCCAGGCATTTCGTCAGAACCTGGGTATAGAAGATCGGGATCTGGTGGGCCTTTTTGTAGCTTTGGGGCAGTTCGAGCGCAAGGGCTTGCCCCTTCTGCTGCAGGCGCTTGGCACGCCAGAGATGCAGCGGATCAAGCTGATTGTGGTTGGCGGTGAGCCTGATCTGATCGCGCGCTACAGCGATGAGGCCACAAGTAACCAGCTAGGTAACCGGGTGAAATTCGTCGGTATGCAGTCCGATGTCCGGCCCTACCTGTGGAGCTCCGACGTCTTTGTCTTTCCATCGCTTTACGAGACCTTTTCTTTGGTTACTTATGAGGCGGCGGCCTCTGGACTTCCCATTGTGGTTTCTCAGCTTTACGGAGTAGAAGATTTGCTAGTGGACGGCAACAACGGCTTTCTTATTAAAACCAGTGTTGCCGGGGTGAGAGAGGGGCTGGAGCGCGTCCTGGGTCTCAGCCCGGACGATCGCCATGCCATGGGCCAACGGGCCCGGCTGGCCGCCTCCGGCTGCTCCGAGGAGCACTTTGTGGATGCGTGGCGCGCCTTTTATCTGCGTCTGACCCCTCAGGGGAATTGAGAGTGTTGTATTGATCTGAGAGTATGAACCGGGGGACTTTCCAGCCATGGCAGTCGCATCTGCTGCGAGCAAGCTCGTTCCGATCGCACTGAAGCGTCTTCCGCTCAAGCCCTCGGTTTCCGTACTGATTACCTCGTTTAACTACGCGGCTTACGTTGGCCAAGCCATTGAAAGCGCACTTGACCAGACCTACGCGCCGTCGGAAATTATCGTCAGTGATGATGACTCTCACGACAACTCCTGCGAGGTGATTGAATCCTATATGAGCCGCAGCCGGAGCGTACGGTTGCTGCGCAATTCGCATGGCGGCATGGCGGCTACGCTTAACTCCGCGTATCGCAACTGTTCCGGAGATATCATTTGCCTGCTCGATGCGGATGATACGTTTCTGCCGGGAAAGATCGAAGCTGTGGTGAACGCGTTATGTGCACATCCGCAAGCCGGTTTTGCAATCCACTCCGCCAGCATGGTGGATAGTCAAAAGCGAGCACGCGGCATCTATCCATTGTTGAGCGCTCTCCCATCGGGAGACTGCGCGCAGATCACCTACGACAATTCCGGGATACTGATGGGTTTGCCGCCCACGACCAACCTCGCGCTTCGCCGCGAAATTGCCGCCCGGATTTTTCCCATACCCGTTGAATACACCGGTTACGCCGAGCAGATGATTCACCGCCTGGCCCCGCTGATGACAGAACTGTGTGCCATTGAAGCCCCAATGGCGCGCTGGCAATTGCACGGCCAGAATGACCAGAACTCCACCCGTATCACACCCCGCCGTCTTGAGCGGGAGCTCAAGTTCATGGATTCGCTCTGGCTTGAGCAGAAGCACTATCTTGAGGGCGTCGATCCTTTGCTCGCCCACTCCTTTCCCCCCATGAACCGCAATCCGCTGTATCTCAAAATGAACTACATTCGGCATCGCTTGAACAACGACCCAGCTACACGTGAGGTGTATAACGAGCTGTGCCACTATGGCCTGCGAGGAAATTCGAAGGTAGATAGATTTTGGCGTTACTCCAACCGTCTCCCCATTCCTTTTTTTCAGCGAGCGGTCGACCTGCTTCTGACCCAGAGTGTATGGAAGCAGATGGTCAGCCGTGCCGTCCGTGGCAAACAGATCCATTGATCTAGATGAAGATTCTCTCCGTGCACAATTCGTACCAGAAGCCCGGTGGCGAGGATCAGGTCTTTGCCCAGGAGACCGATCTTCTGCGCTCCTATGGGCACGAGGTGCTTCTGTACCAGAGCAGCAACGATCAGTTGGCCGGCAAAAACCCACTCGTCTTGCTGGGCAATACGATTTGGAATCAGCAAAGCTACCGCGAGCTTCGCGCCCTGATGCAGCGGGAAAGACCGGAGATCGTTCACGTTCACAATACTTTCCCGGCAATCTCTCCTGCTATCTACTATGCGGCTACGGAAGAAGGAATTCCGGTCGTCCAAACCCTGCACAACTACCGCATGCTTTGTCCCGCGGCCACGCTCTTCCGCGATGGGCATGTATGTGAAGATTGTTTAGGTAAGCGAGTGCCCTGGCCCGGGGTCATGCACGGATGTTATCGCGGCAGCAGGCTGGCTACCGCCGCTGGAGCGGCTATGCTGGCTACACACAACTATAAGCAGACGTGGAGCAAATCCGTTTCCGCCTATATCGCCCTTACGGATTTCGCCCGCAGCAAATTTATCCAGGGCGGCTTTCCGCCGGAAAAATTGTTCGTCAAGCCGAACTACCTGCAAACGGATCCTATGCCCGGCGAGGGCAAAGGAAACTACGCCCTTTTTGTGGGGCGACTAACCCCGGAGAAGGGCATCGGCACGTTGCTCGAAGCCTGGCGAGAAATTGGGCGCGAACTCCCTCTGCAAATTGCGGGGGATGGTCCGTTGGCGCCGGAAGTAGAGAGGGCGAGCGACGCAATGGAAAGCGTGACCTGGTTGAAGTGGCTACCGCGAGCCGAGATCCTTCAACGGATGAAAGACGCGTCGGTACTTATCTTGCCCTCTACCTGGTATGAAGGCTTTCCAATGATCATCGCCGAAGCTTTCGCTGTGGGTCTGCCTGTGATCGCAAGCAAACTGGGAAGCATGGCGTCCATTATCGATCATCAACGTACCGGCCTGCACTTCGAGGCCGCCGATGCAATCGGCCTGGCGGAAGCGGTGAGATGGTGGGTTGCCCACCCCGCGGAAGCCGCCCTGATGCGAGCCCAGGCCCGGTCGGATTATGAGACCAAATACACCGCGGAAGTTAACTACGCGCAGCTGATCAACATCTATGAATCGGTGCTCAAGCGGAGCGTAGGCAAAGAACTTGCCATTCCCGCTGGCGCATCGAAGCTGTGAAGAAAGCTGCATTCAAGAATTTCCTCTGTGAGAACCAGGATTTGTGGATTTAGTCCCGAAGGGACGGCTGAACTTAGCCCAGGACGCTAGTCCTGGGTACATCATGAAACATGATTGAGTCCCGCAGGGACGGCTGAAGGATGACTGCGTCGCGGCTCGTTTTCAGCCGTCCCTGGGTCGTCCTTTCAAATCCAACCCAGGACTAGCGTCCATAAGCGCTAATTTGTTTGGGATGCTTTTCTTCAAAACTCCCACAAAATCGTCATCCTGAGAGCCTGTGACTTTTTAGATCTTTCGTGCTTGCCGCACATCCAACTAGCCGTATTGCAAGCTCCCCAACAAAGTCGTCATCCTGAGCGGAGCGCTTCACAGATTTGTCGCATAACAAAGGGCTTTATGGCGCGGAGTCGAAGGACCCCGAGGATGCTTATCTTGCCTATGCCGTTCGGAGCTTTTCAACCACCGAAGCCCGCGTACAGGATCTTGCTGCGGTACCCACCTGATGGTCACGAGTTCGCCGGCGCCAGGAAGGGTTCTTCGCCAGGACGGATCCCCACGATAAAATAAGCCCCACCATGAAGATCCTCACCTCCGAACTGCATAGCAGTCGCAAAGGACCCGAAGCGTATTTCACGGGAACGGTTTGGCTCAATGAAATCGTGGGCGCAACGCCGCCCTCGCATCTAAAAGCGATTCGGGTGTGGTTTGCTCCCGGGAGTCGCACCGCCTGGCACTGTCATCCCGTGGGCCAGACGCTGCACGTGTTAGATGGCCTGGGCCTGGTGCAGTCGGCCGGCAAGGCGCCGCAGATCATTCGTCCAGGCGACACCGTAGCCATCGCGCCGCACGAGCGCCATTGGCACGGCGCTGCGCCGGGAAGAACCATGACTCACCTCGCCCTGCAGGAGACCGACGAACATGGCAGCGATGTCGTATGGCTGGAACACGTCACCGACGAGGAGTACGCCCAGCCGCCTATTTGATTGCTCCATGCTGAGTAGGGATATGGCGAGTTTTCTCAGCGCTCTTGACCGGGTCGCGATCGGAATTCTTCTGATACGGGGCGCGATCGTGTTGGCTGCGTTCCTTGGGCTGCGCTTCGGCAGGCTCTTTCCTCGTAGCACGCTTGTTTGCTTTGGGCATACCGTTCAAGATGCCGGCCAGTCAGGAGAGTTGCCCGGCCTATGCGTCCAGCCGGAATTTGTTTTCCGCCAGCCGAAACATGGGCCGCCACACCAGCCGATTCACCGTAACCACCATGAGCGACATAATGATGGTGGCCAATAGCAAAATCGCAAACTGACCACGATCGCTGGCCGCGCTGATCTGTGCCCCCAGTCCGAGCGTCTCCAGGGTACGATCCTTCAGGTGGAAGTACTCCGCAACAATGCTGGCGTTCCAGGCGCCCCCGGAGGCCGTCACCAGTCCAGTCACCAGATAGGGAAAAATCCCCGGCAGAATGACAATCTTCCACCGCTGCCAGCGGGAGAAGCGGTAGAGATGCGCCACCTCTTTCAGGTTGGAGGGAATGGCCGAGGCGCCCGCAATCACATTGAAGAGGATGTACCACTGTGTGCCCAGCAACATGAGTGCGATCGACCCAATGCCCAACCCACCGCCCCAGCGGACCAGGGCGAGCAGCAGGATGGGAAAAATCGCCGTCGCCGGATAGGAAGCGGCGATCTGCGCCAGGGGCTGGGCGATCCTGGCCAGACGAGGATGAAAGCCAATCGCCACGCCCGTGGGGATCGTCCACGCGGAGGCGATCAACAAGGCAGCGTTCACGCGGAGAAAGGTTGCGCCCGCGCCTTTCAATAATTCCACGATTGCCGCCCCGTGCACGTGGCGCAACAACTCCATCGCCCGGAAGGCGCCAAAGGCCACCAGCAGGATAGCGGCACCGACAAAGAGGATGGCCGCCAGCTGCGATCGCTTGCGCGCTTTGTGTGTGGGTATCGCCACTAGCCGCTGTTGTCGATGCGCCAGCCCGGCATAGATACGCTCGCTTGCGGGCACAATGGTCATCTGCTGCAACCAGCTCAGTGCGCTCGAGTTCTGCAGCATATAAAGGATGGGCGAAGTTTTGCGGCTGGTGCTCTCTCCCTGTTCGAACTTGAACTTATCGGCCCAGGCGATCACCGGCCGCCACACCAGCTGATCGGTGGCGATGATGATCAGCACCATGGTCACCGATCCCCAGAGCATGCCATGGTTGTCGCCGGTGCTGGCCGCCGTCTGCAGATAGGAACCTAGCCCGGGCAGGCGGAAGTCGCGATCGCCAAGGACGAACATCTCGCAAGCCATCAGAAAAAACCATCCGCCTGCGACCGAAACCATCGAGTTCCATACCAGCCCGATGGCCGAGTAAGGCAACTCCAGCTGCCAGAAACGCTGCCAGGCAGAAAAGCGAAAAACACCGGCCGCTTCCCGAAGTTCCCGCGGCAGGCTCTTGAGCGAAGAATAGAAACTGAAGGCCATGTTCCACACCTGCCCGGTGAAGATGAGCAGGATAGCGCCCAACTCGATGCCCAGCTGCCGCCCGGGAATGAGCGATATCATGGCCAGCATGACCGCAGGCAGAAAACTGAGTACCGGGATCGATTGCAGAATATCCAGCGCCGCGATCATGAACGATTCCGCCCGGGGAGTATATGCGGCAATATAGCCGTACCCCACGGCGAAAGTCAGGCTCAAGACGTACGCAACGCCGATGCGCACTATGGAATAGAAAGCGTACAGCGGCAGCATCTTCGCCGAAGGCGAAATGGCAATCGCGGGCACCGGGTGCCCCATCCAATACTGCGCAATACGCAGAACGGCATAGAACAGCCCGAGACCGCACGCGGCAACGCTAAGGTCGAGGAAAAAAGGCCACGTCCGCTCCAGTACCAGGGAGCGGGAAAGGGTGGGGACACGGAAGAGCCTGCTGGGCTCACTCATTCGGCTCGCGTCTCTTCCACCGCTTCCGGCGACTCTTCCTCTTCCGGAACAATGAACCGTCTGCGGGAGGCATCAAAGTCAAACAACTCCGCATAGCGGCCCCAGTTGATTGCCGTTTCCAGTTGCCGCAGCGTCTCATCCGAGCTGAACTGCTCATCGAGCATGTCGAGAAAAAATTCCTCCGGCACGGTGTGGTCCGACTTGGTATCGAGTGCCCGGGTGATTTGCCGCAGCAAGAGTACGTTCTCCACCGCAGCTTTACGAAACAACTCTTTCTGGCGAAGGATCTCCGATTCGGCATACTCTCGTCCTTCCGGAGTAATGGCCGCGTCGCCCTCTTCCACCTTGAGGAAGCCCAGCAGTTGCGCTGCATCGACGATGGGTAAAAGGTCATCGATCTCAAACGCCAGATCGTCGGCCAGGCGATAGATATCGGCCCGCCCGTTGTAATCGATAAGCAGTTCCAGCAGGCCGGCAATACCTCCAGGCCGGGCATGGGGAAGCATCTGGTAGTGCATCTGGCGTTGGTCCCGCGCCGAGACGCTTTGCGGCACGGCGGAGGGGGCTACGTCGGGCCGGGTGAGCACCTTATAGATGTAATCCACCAACTGGGTGAAAGCGGCACTCTTGCGATCGCGCGGCTGGCTCAGGGTTACCGCGAAGTCCACGCGCACATGGCCTGGATTCCGGCCTAGCACGATAATGCGGTCGGCCAGCAAAAGGGCTTCTTCGATGTTGTGCGTCACCAGAAAAATCGATTGGGTCGGAATTGTCTTCTTGTGCCACAGCTCCAGCAGCTCACTGCGCAGGTTCTCCGCCGTCAGCACATCGAGGGCAGAGAATGGCTCATCCATAAAGAGCACTTCCGGCTGCACCACCAGGGCCCGGGCGAACCCTACCCGCTGCCGCATGCCTCCGGAGAGTTCCTTGGGATATGCTGCCTGAAAACCATCCAGGCCGACCGTGTTTAAGATCTTGAGACTCTGTTCGCGCCGTTCCTCGCTCGAAATGCCCCGGGCAATCA
>DASRRN010000737.1:0-8398 GCA_035695685.1 Acidobacteriaceae bacterium
TTGGTAGATGGCCGGATTGATGTTTCCCAATCCGCCGCCGGAATTCAAATCCTGTTCAATGATCGCGAGCAGACCGGCAAAGCTAGGCGCAGCAAAAGAGGTTCCGCCGGCGGAGGTGAGATTGTTGTTGTCGGATTGGCCCACATCCGCTATGCGAAAACTGGTCGCCTGGCAACTGGAGACGTAGTTATTCCCGCTTGTCACGGTCTGCACCTGGGTGCAGTAGAGGTAGCCGTCGTGGTCCGGAGAAGAATTGAGCGAGATATCCGGCACATCGCGGTGCGAATCGGCCGGAATGCCAGCTACTCCGGTTTGCCACGTGGGCTTGGGCCACAACGCGCTCACACCGCCCCCGCCCGCGGAAAGACCACCTCCATTGGCGATCGAGAACGTAGTGTCGTTCCACGCCATCTCCGGAATATAAGACTTAGCTGAAGTAATCAAATCGTTGCTGACACTGCCGCTGCCATTCGCGCTCCAGTATGTGCCGGCGCCGGTCTGCGGATTCTGAGCCGTGCCGTCACCCATGAATTCGCTACCGCCCAGGTCGGTCACGTAAGCACTGCTTCCTGGATAGTCCACGGCCAGACCCTCGGTTGCCGAGGTAATGGTTTGCGTATCGCTACTGTCGCAGTCCGCTGCGCCGGTATCTCCGGCAGCTAACAACACCGTCTGTCCCTGACTGTTTGCTTGCGCCAGCAAGCTCTCGATCGTGCTTAAGTCTGAGCTTGCAAAACCCGGCTCGCAAGCGCCGTAGCTTTGGCTGATGATGGGAATGGTGATGCCGTTGATCGGATTTTGAATTACCCACTGCAGCGAAGTGAAAACACTATCCGCATTGACGAGCACGATGGACGCCCCGGTGGCCACCCCGCCGGACCACTCCAGGTCCAGATCGGTTTCTGATAAGTCATTGGAGGCCGAACCCTGGGCCACGGATAAAGGCGTGGAACCGGGGACAGTGAACACCGTGGGATCGTTGGCCGGCAGGCCGGCTGCCCCCCGAAAATCAGTAATGTCGGCGGGAACGATATCGGTTTGGCCCATCACCGCGATGGTTATCCCTTTGCCTGTGTTTCCGGCCTGATATAGGGGGTTCACGTCATAGATCATCGCGAAATCCCCTGGAGCCACGTAGTGCTGCCCTGTAAGACCCGAGGTAAAGTGCGGGTTGCTGGAGGCTTCCCTGCTTTTCGCGAATTGCACTCTCGGTTTCAAGCGGAAGTCGTTCAGACCGCGAACACTGACCACGGTGGCGGCAAAAGCGCTGGGAATCGAGATCTGGGTCGCGTTGGCAAAGTGGGTTTCCCCATTCACGTTGTAATTATGAATTTCTGTCTGGAAAGCTCGTTCGATGGCAGCAATATTGCCGCTGAAAGAAATGGCATTGCTGCTCGGGGCGATCGAAGTAACGGTGAATCCCTCTTGCTGCAACCAGGCCGAGACCTTGCCCAGATCCTCCGCGCTCATCCCGAACAGTTGCCCAAACTGTGCCTGGGTCAACCATTTGTGATAATTCGGTGAGCCCGGATCCTGTTGCGCCTGCAACAGCGCTTTGAGGCTCGCTTCTTGCGCCTCGCTGCGCTTAAAGTTGATGGTCATGGCCCCGAGGACTTTGGAATTGTCGGCCAGTCCCTGGTCAAATTCGGCTCTCGCCATCGGATGCACAGTTCCCGTCAGCGGCGACATACTGGCGCTATCGATCGGCTGAACAATCCGATCTTGAAGAACAACCTGAGCCTGCGACACCTGGGAAAGGGCACTTACACCAAGCAGCAGAGATAAGGGTACGGAGAGGATGTTGCAGAGTTTGCGCACAGGGCTTTCTCCTAGGGGTCGAAGCTCAATCACCGGAGCTCAAGGTGAGTCTTTAACGGTCAACGCCTATTATCCGTCATCCGTTAGACGCAGCAAATGAAAAAGGTTGCTCAGACCCGGTCAATATTCCCAGGTCAATATTCATACGGAGCAGTGTCTCCCGCGGCGATGTCGCTGTGCAAGTTACTTGTTGCGTTCCGAGGAGACAGACGTCAAAAAAGAACCCCGGGTTTACGAAGTTCCGAAAAATGTGCCAGGAGAGGATTCCGGATCATGACGGCATTCCCGCTAATACCGGCTTTACAGGCACCCAAAAGGTGAACGTCGCCCCCTGGCCGCGATGGCTGACAACTTCGATTCCCCCACTGTGCGCACGCAGAATCGCCTTGGCGATGGCCAGGCCCATCCCTGTACCATGCAAAAGGCGGTGCCGGCTGCCGCGGTAGAACTTGTCGAAGATGTAGGCCTGCTCGGCGTCATCGATTCCCTGCCCCTGATCGGTAATGCTTACCAGCAGGCGGTCGTTTTCGAGCGCAGCCGCGATGCGCACCGGGGAGCCGGCCGGCGAGTAACGCACAGCATTCTCCAGCAGATGGCGGAGGACGCGGCGGATCAGTTCCCGGTCGAGCGAGATGGCGGGCATGGCGGGCGGCAAATCCACCATCACCGGACGCCCGCGTAAGAGTGCGCGGCAGTCCTCGAGCGCCATGTCAATCACCGCCTGCAACCGCTGCGGCTCTAAGCGCACCTCAATGCCGTCCGTATCGAGCTGGGCCATTTCCACCGCCTGACCGATCAGCCGGTCCAGGCGTGCGCTCTCCTCATCGAGAATTGCAAACATCTCGTGCCGCTGGCTTTCTTCGAGTGAGGGCTGCGATAACAGGCTGGTCGCCGCCGCGCGTATGGCGGTCAACGGCGTACGTAGTTCATGGGTCACCGAATCGAGCAATGCGCTGCGCAAGCGTTCTCCCTCGCGGGCCGCTTCCACCCGGCTGAAACGATCAAGCGCTGTGGCTCGCTCCAGGGCTATGGCAAGCAGGCCGCCGATAGCGTCGTACAATCCGTCGGAGTAACCCGCTTGTGTCATGGCAATCGATCCACTCGCGCGCATGCCCAGCACCAGGGGAACGATGCATACGCCGTCTTTTCGTGGCCGCGGACCATCCGGCAACCGCGCGGTGGTCCGCAGCTCATCAAGTGAAACAAAAGTTCGGCGCGGATCAGAAGAGTACGCGGTGTCGTTTTCAGTGAGGTAGAGAGTGACTGCGTCGAAAGCGAAGATGGAGGCCACCGCACGCGGCGCGTGACTCGCCACATCGTGCAGGTTCTCTTCCATCAATAGCTGATTGCTGAATTCATAAAGCCGCTGCAGTTCAGCGCGCCGGACTTCGCTCAAGGCAGTCTGCCGCCGTTCGTTTTCCGAAATCTTGCTAATGAAAATGGCAGATCCAAGAAACGAGATCAGCGCAATCCAGTTTTGTGGGTCGGCGATGGTAAAGCTGCCAATCGGGGGCAGGAAAAAGAAGTTATAGAGCAAGGTGCAGCCGACGGAGAGGCAAGCGGAGTAGACCAATCCCCAGCGAAACGCCGCCATCTGTACCATCACCAGGAAGGTGAGTGCAACAGTGGTCTGGTTTACATGGAGTATTCTGCGATAGACCAGCACCACCAGCAAGGCGGCCGAGGTCATCGCCACATAACGAAAGACGAGCACCCGAGACCGGGAGAGAAGCACAGTGGCGATCATATCGTAGCCTTGCCGCAGGGATGGAGATGGCAGAACGAGTCCTGGTAGTCGATGACGAGGCCCAGATCACGCGCGTACTGCGTACTGCGCTTTCCGCCCAGGGGTACGACGTCCGGGCGGCCAACGATCCCGAAGAAGCCCTTCGCCTGTTTGAGGAGTGGAGTCCGGACCTGATAGTGACCGATCTGATGATGCCGGGCATCAGCGGCGTAGAACTTTGCCGCCGGGTACGCAGCAAGACCTCAACCCCCATCATCGTGCTGTCGGTACGTGACCAGGAGCGATCGAAGGTAGAGGCACTGGATGCAGGCGCCGACGACTATGTAACCAAGCCGTTCAGCATTCAGGAGTTGCTGGCCCGCGTTCGGGCCCACTTGCGGCGGGCGCCGGAACGTATGATCGATGCGCCCATCGAGATTGGCGACTTTGCCATCGATGCCGCGGCGCATACGGTGACCGTAGGCGGCAACAGCCTGCACCTGACGCCGACCGAGTTCGATCTGCTACTTTACATGGCACGCAACGCGGGCAAGGCGCTCACCCATCGCGCTCTCCTTACCGCGGTCTGGGGGGGCCAGTCGGCACATCAGCCGGAATATCTGCGGGTCTTTATCGGTCAACTTCGCCGCAAGCTCGAAGCTGAGGGTCCGCGCGAATATATTCAGACCGAGCCTTGGGTGGGTTATCGCTTCCTGCCCGAAGGGGTCCCGGAATAAAAAACCTAAAGTAAAACAGCAGGTCGCTCCACTCGCCACGCTTCCGTCCTCCCGGTTTAGACAGGGATGATTGAAATGCTGCCGATTCGTTCGTCAAGCCCCGGAGGGCCGGTCCCAAACTGTGCAGCGAGCTCAGTGAGCGTTACGTTTTCGTCTGGAAGAGCCTATAGGTAACTTATTAAGGCACCTATAGTACCGCTCGACTAGATTACGTCACCTTCTTCCACATGATTATTTTGCTAGGCTCTGGACGCTAGTCTCGGCGCATATTAGCGTGTGGGTAGGAAGAAGGAAACCTGACCAAAAGCCCCATCCGACAGCACAAATGTAACCGTATGACCTTCTGGAATCGAACCAAAGCTGTGTCTCTCACGGCATGCGACAGTTCAACTGTCGGCAGAACCTTCTCCGTAAACGGAGCACCTTGATGACCATCAATCGACCAAACGCCCGCACGCCGCGCCAAAGATGGAAAAAGCGGCGCCTGGTCTTGGTCCTTGCCTCCCACGGGAGAACAGCAGCAAGCCACCAACCAGGCAAGATGCTCAATTAATTGCTTGAGCATCTTGAGCATCTTGAGCATCTTCGTGAAACAAAGGACTTAAATGCGTGGATTGACGTTCCGCAGGCCGACATTTTGCCGTATTTGGATCAACGAACAGCTGAAGCTGTGCCAGCCCCGGACTTTACAGGCTGCGGAAAAACCGAATTCTTTGAAGGGGACGGCCTTCAGGCCGTCCGTAAGTGATTGCAAATCTGTTCGGCTTTAGCCGCTGAGGGGACGGGTTTCGCTCCCTGTTCGACCTTTTTCCGCAGCCTGTTTAGTCCGGGGACTGGAGTTTCTACATTTCAGAGGGCGGATAGATCCAAATCTACGGAATGCGCGAGTTTTCTGGAGTCACCACTCTGATGCTTTGTATCAGGGCACGGCTTCAGCCGTGCCGTTGGAGGCCAACAAAGATCTGGGCTTTAGCCCCTGCGCTTTTTTCTCTGCCAACTAGGTCTACCAGTCCTGCTTTGACAGGGTTCTGAATCATATATGCGCGATGCATTTCGTGCAGGACGTGCCATTGCAGGGGCTGAAGCCCAATTCTACGTCCTGTGCCAGCCACGGACTTTAGTCCGGGGAGTACGGGCTTTTCAGCCCGTACATAAACCCAGCAAAAATCATCCGGCCTTTATGAATTCCTTATCTCTCGCTTACACCCCCTTTAGTAGTGTGGCGTTCCACTAAAGCTATGCAGGACCTGCTGATGATTCTGTTGACAACTGTTTTCTTCGCCGTCGCCCTGCTCTACGTTCGCGGCTGCGAGAAGTTGAGGTAATGGCTGACATGTCCCATAGCACGATGATCGTACTGATCCTCACAGTCGCGACCCTGGTCTATCTGGTGATCACGCTCTTGTACCCGGAGAAATTCTAGAATGACTGCCAATGGTTGGCTGCAGTTTGCGGTGTTCTTTGCTGTGTTGCTGCTGCTAATGCGCCCCCTGGGCCTCTATATCGCGCGCGTGATGGAAGGAGAAAAGACCTTTCTCGACCCGGTGCTCCGGCCGATTGAAAGGCTTCTCTACCGCGTCTGCGGCATCAACGCGGACCAGGAAATGAGTTGGCAGCAATACACGGTAGCGATGTTGATCGTCAGCTTCGTTTCCCTATTGCTGACTTACCTCATCGAACGGGTACAAGGCCTGCTGCCATGGAATCCGCAGCATCTCGCCGGGGTCGCTCCGGCGCTTGCCTTCAACACTGCCGTCTCGTTCACCACCAACACCAACTGGCAGTCGTATACGCCCGAAACCACCATGAGCTACTTCACGCAAATGGTGGGCCTGGCATATCACAACTTTTTGAGCGCGGCCATCGGCATCGCGCTCGCCGTTGCCCTGGTGCGCGGGATCGCGCGCAAGCAATCCACGACCATCGGCAACTTTTGGGTGGATACCACACGCATCATCCTGTGGATCCTGTTGCCGATCTGCCTGGTGGTTGCGCCGGTGCTGATTGGCCAGGGCGTCATACAGAATCTCAAGCCCTATACCGCCATCACCACCTTGCAACACGGCACCCAGACGCTTGCCCAGGGACCGGTGGCCTCGCAGGAAGTAATTAAGGAATTGGGCACAAACGGCGGCGGCTTCTTCAACGCCAATAGTGCTCATCCATTTGAAAATCCCACCCCCTTCAGCAACTTCATCGAGATGGAACTGATCTTGCTGATCCCTGCCGCGCTGACTGTCACCCTGGGAAAGATGACTGGTTCCCCCGGTCACGGCTGGGCGGTTTTTTCCGCCATGGCCATCCTCTTCGTCGCCGCTTACACCGTTTGTTACTGGGCAGAGTCGCAACCACATCCGCTGCTGCGTGGAGTCGACGAGAAGACCACGCTGGTCAACTCCGGCGGCAATATGGAAGGTAAGGAGGTGCGCAACGGCATATCACAATCCGCGCTCTTTGCCACGATCACCACCGATACCAGTTGCGGCGCGGTCAACTCCGTGCATGACTCTTTCACCCCGCTCGGCGGCATGGTGCCGATGGTCAACATCATGTTGGGCGAGGTGGTCTTTGGCGGTGTGGGCTCGGGACTGTACGGGATGCTGATCTTCGTCGTGCTCTCGGTCTTCATTGCCGGCTTGATGGTCGGTCGAACCCCGGAATATCTGGGCAAGAAGATCGAAAGCTACGACGTTAAGCTGGCGATGCTCTTCGTGCTCATTTTTCCCTTCATCATCCTGGTGCTGTCCGCCATTGCGGTGCTCTATCCAGTCGCTCTCACCAGCCTGACCAATAATGGGCCCCATGGCTTTTCCGAGATCCTTTACGCCTACATTTCGGCTGCCGGGAATAATGGTTCCGCTTTTGCCGGCCTCAGTGCCAACACTCATTGGTACAACCTGACGCTCGCGTTCAACATGCTGGCCGGACGCTTTCTGATGATGGTGCCCATGCTGGCCCTGGCCGGCAACCTGGCGATGAAGAAGAGCGTTCCGCCCTCGTCAGGGACATTTCCCGTGGACACGACCTTGTTCACCGTGCTGCTGGTGGGCGTGGTCCTGATTGTCGGCGCATTGACGTTCTTTCCCGCACTGAGCCTTGGCCCCATCCTTGAACACCTGCTGCTGCATGCGGGAAAAACCTTTTAGAGGGTCGCACGGAGAAACGACATGGCAGAAAAACAAAGTCTGTGGAACCCCGCGATCCTGCGTCAAGCGGCGATCGACGCATTGAGAAAGCTTGACCCGCGCCTGATGGTGAAGAACCCCGTCATGCTCGTGGTCGAGATCGGCAGCGTGCTCACCTCCATCCTGCTGGTGCAAGGAATTCTCAGTCACCAGGGCAGCTTTGCCTTCAACCTGCAGATCACCTTGTGGTTGTGGTTCACCGTTCTGTTTGCAAATTTCGCTGAGGCCATGGCGGAGGGCCGGGGCAAAGCCCAGGCCGACACGCTGCGCAAAGCCAAAGGCGAAACCATGGCGGTTCGCCTGAAAAGTGCAAGCAAAGACGCCGACCGGGAACAGGTTTCGAGTGCCGCCTTACGCTCCGGCGACATCATTTATATCGAGGCCGGCTTCTATATCGCCGGGGATGGAGAAGTCATCGAAGGCGTCGCATCGGTCGACGAGTCGGCCATCACCGGAGAATCCGCGCCGGTGATCCGCGAAGCGGGCGGTGACCGCTCCGCGGTAACGGGCGGAACCAAAGTGCTTTCCGACTGGATCATGGTCAAGATCACTTCCAATCCCGGCGAGACCTTTCTCGACCGCATGATTGCCTTGGTCGAAGGCGCCCAGAGGCAAAAGACGCCCAACGAGATTGCCCTCAGCATCCTGCTCTCCGGGCTCACCATCATCTTTCTGCTGGCCGTGGCAACGCTGCAGCCCTTCGCCGTGTATTCCCAGGCGCCGCAGACCATCTTTGTGCTCGTCTCACTGCTGGTCTGCCTCATTCCTACGACTATCGGGGGTTTGCTCTCCTCGATCGGGATCGCGGGCATGGACCGCCTGGTGCAATACAACGTGCTTGCCATGTCTGGCCGCGCGGTCGAAGCAGCGGGTGACGTCGATACTCTCTTGTTGGATAAGACCGGCACCATCACGCTGGGCAACCGCCAGGC
>DASRRN010000738.1:0-6454 GCA_035695685.1 Acidobacteriaceae bacterium
GGGCTCACCGTCTCCGCTGCCTGCATTTGTTGCAGGATGAGGTCGCGATCGATCAGGCGCTGTAGCGCACGCTGCGGGGTGTTGCGCGCGCTATTGATGCTGAACGGTTGCAACACGGCGTAACCCATCTCTTCCTGCACATCGCTCTCGAGGATAACGCTGCCATTGATGACCGCGACGACGTGATCGAGAACTACGGCCCCCGGTGGTATGGGCGCGGCGGTTTGCTGTCCCCATGCGCTTGCAGCCATGGTCATAGTCAAAATCAAATTCCGAACGCTGCCCTTACCCACGAGCATGGATGCTCCACATCAAAAGCTCTGTCCGATGCTGAAGAAAAAGTTGAAGTGCCCGGCCTGGCCAACATGCGGATTCGGAGCCGTAGCCGCGGTCGTGTAGTCGTAGATGACGGGATAGATCGGCGGATTGAGGTTATAGCTGATGTCTCCGCGTATCGGCCCAATGGGTGTGTGGTAGCGCAAGCCCAGCCCCACGTCATGGGAGAAGTTATTGAAATCGCAGGTATCCGGCGTGTTGTAAGTGGTGTAGGGCGTAGTGACATTGCGGCAGGTATAGCTGTGGGGCTGCTTGGTGCGCAGGGCGCTCGGCCAGACCTGAGAGGACTTCTGAAAGGCATTGCCCATGTCATAAAACAAAACAAAACTAAGATCGGTGCCCACCCAACGTAAGGTGGGCGGCGGCGCGCGGAGCTCCAGAGTGTTGACAAATACGGCATACCCGCCAACCGGATAGCCGGTTTGGGGATCGCGCGGCCCGGCAGAATTAATCGGAAATCCGCGAAGGGATGTGGCGCCCCCGGCATAAAGCCGCTCCGGCAGGGGGATCAGTTGCGCATCGCCGTCGCCGAAGGAGCGCTCCTGTCCGTACCGAGTCTGCCGCGCAAACACCCAGTGATTCCGGCCCAGGTCGTAATAGGTGGAATTGCTCAGGTCGATGCGGTCGAAGTTGGCCTGGGAGCCGAATTTACCATCAGCCAGAAAAATTTCGCCGGTGTTGAAACTGCCGTGATGCGCATCGAGCGCAACGTCGCGGGTATCGCGGATAAAGGTGATACCCGGACCCCCGACGCGCACCGGTTGGGCGAGCAACGGAATCTGCGACAGGCTGACTTGCAGGGTATCGGAATTGACCGAAACACGGCGGTAGGAGAAGGAGTAGATCAAGGTGGTGGGTTTGGTCACCCTCTGCGTGAGCCGCAAGGCGCCGGAAAGAATCGCAGCCCGGTAGGTCGAGATCACGGCGCTGTTGTTGTAGCCGCCGGAAAGCGTCAGATTGAGCGACGGCTTGTCGCGGAAATGCGGATCCTGGTAGCTGAGCATGGCGATCTGCTCCAGCGTTCCGTAGTTAGTGCGCAGCGTGATCGACTGATCGGTGCCACGGAGATTGGTGCGGCTTACATTGAACAGAATTCGAGGGCTGGCCCCGGTATGGCCGTTGGGATTGCATTCGTAGCTGTTGGTGATACCCAATAATGCTTGTTCCGCCGGAGAGAGACAGCCCTCTACGGGCGCGCCCGTCTGCACCTCGAAGCCAAAGCCGTAGCTGACATCCCAACGTTTGGCTTCGGTCAGATTCAGCAGAATATTCTTGTAACTCTCGTCGCCATTTGGATTTTGAATCGCCGTATTGACCTCATTGAAAAGGGCCATGTCGTAAAGCTTGCGCTGCATTTGCAGCAGGGCGGTTTGGTTGAGCGGGTCGCCCGGTTGCAGCGTGATGCGCTCCTGAACCACCGATGGCTTGGTTCGCTCCACACCGGAGACCACGACCTTGCGCACGAAGAACTGCTTACCAGGCACGATCTTCATGGTGAAGTCTACGGCGTCCGGATGATCCGGTTCAGTTTGCTGGAACAGGCTAACCTGGGCGTTGTCATAGCCCTTGCTGAAGTAATACGTCTGCACCAGATCACGGTCCCGGTTGATGTTGACGGCCGAATAGGGCTGCCCTACTTGGGTGTTGAGAAAAGGGCGAAAATCATTGAGTTGCTCGGGCGTCGCTCCCTCGATGTCATATTTGCTGATGCGGCTCTGTGCCCCTTCATCGATGACATAGTCGATCTTGAAGTGGGAGATCTTGCTGGTTTTTCCCGCAGCGGTATCGCTATCCGTAAATTTGGGCGTGACCTTAACTGCGTTGAAGCCGTTGCTCATGTAAAGCCCCTTGATGCTGGCGACATCCTGGGACACCAGCTGCTGGCTAAAGGCGCCGTAGCGGTCCAGCAAGCTGTTTGGCCGCACGCTTAAACGCTGAGTGATCAAGAGTGTACTGAAATATTTGTTGCCGGTGACTGTAACTGTGTCGACCACGTGCCGCTTGCCCAGCTCAATGGTGTAGAGGGCAGTGACATGCTGAGTATCAGTGTGCACCGGCTGATGGGAAACCTTTACATCGAAATAGCCATGGCCCTCAAAGTAGTTGCGCAGGTTCTGCGCGCCTTCGTTGAGCAAGTCCTGGTCAACCGTACCCTCTTCATAAACGGGCACCAGTTTCTCCAGCTGGGCATGACTGATCTTTGCGCCTGCGACCTGGACCTGAACCAACGGCCCCTGATGGGCAAGGAAGGTATAGTCCAGCCGGTTCGTGGGGGGTACATATTCCTTGGAGGTGAGACTGACCGTTGCCGCCAGCCGCTCGCGCTTGTTGTAGTGCTTGCGCAGATTGCCCAGCGCTCGGCTTACCGTGTTGCGGTTGACCTTGGAATTGGCCTTGAGTTTCCCCTGCTTGCGAAATTGTGCCTCGGTCAGCCCGCTGTCGCCGGTCAACTCCACTTCGCCGATCCTTGCCGGGTCGCCCGTGGTGACCTCGAAATTAACGTCGACTAACGAGTTTTCATGGTCGATGACTTTGGTGGTGGCGATTTGTCCGCGGTAGTAGCCATTGTTCTCAAGAGTGGCCTTGATTGCAGGTTCTGCCAGCGCCATCTTGTTGTCTGAGTAGGTTGTTCCCGCTTGCAGTTGGGTGGCGCTATCCAGCACGGCATCGAGGCGCTCATCTTTCACCCCCTCCACATTGACCCGGCCCACAAAGAGGCGCGGAACCCCGGAGAAGATGATGGATACCTTGTTCCCGGCGCGCACCCCGGCCACTTCAATAGTTTGGTAGAGACCGGTGGCGTAAAGGCTGCGCAGGCTGGCACGAATCTTGACCGGGTCCAGGGGAACACCCGCCTGTTGGGCCAGTTGACCGGGCAGTGGCTTCAGCAAATCTTCGTGGACACCAGCAAAGGTTATGCTCACCACATCGAGCCCCGCCCATTCGAGCAGTGAACCCTGCGGGGTGTCCTCGGGCGCAAGGGGAATGGGAGCGGGCGCTGACTGAGCGCCTGCGATTGGGGAAGAAGTAACGCTCAACATCAGCGAACCGCAGATGGCCAGAACAGGAACGAAGCGTGGCCTTTTTCTCAAAAAAAAAGGTCTCGCGAGGAAGCGGCCTGGTGTAAAGCTGTCCGGTTTCTGGTCTCGGCGCGCCGATGGAAGCAATGGTGTCAAAACCAAAAGGACCCTCTCAGGTGGGCATCCAGTATGCCGACCACTCATGCGCTGACGACCGCCGAACACGATCGTCGCCACCGCTCTCTCTCTATCTGAATCTCTATACTAAGACGTGACCGCCAATCAGCATGTTACGGGAGCGCGCAGTGGAAGGGATTGAACAGATTGAGGAGCGGTATTCGCGCCAGGTGCTTTATCCCGGGATTGGTGCGGTCGGCCAGAAGCGGTTGGCCGAAGGCCATGTGGCGGTGGTGGGCTGCGGAGCCACGGGGGCTGCAGCCGCTGCTCTGCTGGCGCGGGCCGGGGTGGGAACCTTGACCCTGGTCGATCGCGACTTTGTAGAGGAGAGCAATCTGCAGCGGCAAGTTCTCTTTGACGAGGCCGATGCCCAAGAAGCTTTGCCGAAGGCGGAAGCCGCCCGGCGCAAGATCGCGCAATTCAACAGCCAGACGCGGGTGCACGCGCACGTGGCCGATCTGGTGCCCTCCAATATTCACGCCCTGCTGGGGGAGGCCGCCATCCTGCTGGACGCCACGGACAATTTCGAAACTCGCTACCTGCTGAACGATTACGCCGTCGAGCAGGGCCGGCCCTGGATATACGCGGCGGCTGTGGGCGCGTATGCCGCCACCATGAATATTGTGCCCGGAGAGACCGCCTGCCTGGCATGCCTTTTTCCCCGGCCGCCGGCGGGCATGGTGGAAACCTGCGACACCAGCGGCATATTGAATACAGCGGTCAATTTCGCCGTTTCGGTCGAGGTGACCGAAACGCTGAAGTTTCTGGTGGGCGCAAAGGACAAGATGCGCCGAACCCTCCTGGGCCGCGATCTGTGGACCAATGACCAGGCCGAAATCAGCGCCGCCGCTCCCCGGGCGCAATGCCCAGTCTGTCAGCAGCGGGACTTTGCTTATCTGCGGGGAGAAGACCGTCCCCAGATCACCCTCTGCGGCCGGAATTCGGTGCAAATCCATGAACATCATCGCCCGGTTGACTTTGCCGAGATGCAACGCCGCCTGGAACCGCACGGGAAGGTAAACTTCAATCGGCTTCTGCTGCGTTTCGAGCGAGGTGGGTATACGGTCACCCTCTTCGCGGACGGGCGCGCGCTGGTGCAGGGCACCACCGATGTGACGGTTGCCCGCAGTCTCTATGCACGCTTTATTGGCAGCTAAAGGCTGGGGTTCCTGTCCGGTAAGCAACTTCTGCTCCGCATTCTGCTTCACATTGCAAGGTTTCCTTTCCAAATTGCGTGATTCCCATGCAGAAAGCGAACATCCGCCGACAGAGCAGAGATAGCGGTGGGGTAACTTTTCTCTTAGAGGTAGCAATGTCTATTCCCAGCAAGGACTTGTCGACCACACCCGGGCCAACACCGCCGGCCAAGGCGACAAACCAGCATCTGCGACGTAATCCGCCCATTGCCGGCGAAGCCGAGGCCATTCAGAAGGCCCAGGCCGGCGATCCGGCTTCATTCGAAATGCTGTACGCGCTGCATAAGCGGCGGGTCTATTCCCTTTGCCTGCGCATGCTGGGCAATGTGGCCGAAGCCGAGGACCTGACCCAGGAGGCCTTTCTCCAGCTGTATCGCAAAATTGGCACCTTCCGCGGCGACTCAGCCTTTTCCACCTGGCTGCATCGGCTAGCGGTCAACGTTGTGCTCATGCACCTGCGCAAGAAGGGCTTGCCCCAGGTCTCACTGGAAGAGACCCTGGAACCATCCCAGGAAGATGGTCCGCGCAAAGATATTGGCGCGCGCGACCTGACCCTCTCCGGCTCGGTCGACCGGGTCACATTAGAGAGGGCGATTGAAAATCTGCCCCCTGGATATCGACTCGTATTCGTATTGCACGATGTGGAAGGATATGAACACAATGAGATTGCCGGAATGCTGGAATGCTCCATTGGCAACAGCAAGTCACAATTGCACAAGGCGCGTATGAAGCTGCGTGACCTTTTGAAGTCGGGTCAAAAGAAAGAGGCAGTTCTATGACCAATGTCCGGAAAGAGGGGGACGGGACGACTGCCGATTGCGCCGTTTTTCAGGACCAGCTGCCGAGCTTGTTCGAATCGGGCGAAGATATGAACGCCCAGGAACACCTGAAGACCTGCGAGAACTGCAGCGCGCTGGTGCGAGATCTTGAATACATTGCGGAACAAGCCAAGCTTCTGCTGCCTATTCACGATCCGAGCCCCGAAGTATGGGAAAACATCCAGACCGCGCTCAAGAAAGAGCCTTCGCGCGCCAAGTAGTCCTGGCGTTGTATCGGGATCATTGAGTGACATCATTGTGCAGCGACTGTGCGGCAACAGGCGGTCCAGGGCTTTAGAGTTTGTATGAGAAACCGCAGATCCATCCGCTACGCTCTCTGCCCCCTACGAAACAACTCGGAACGAAGGGCACGGCTTCAGCCCAGACTTGTTGGACCTGTGCGGCCCGACTAAAGCCGTGCCCTGATACAAAGCAGCAGAGCGGTGATTCCGGGAAAAGCCGCGGGGGAAAGTGTGCGCCTTAAGCGCCCTATGCGCCCTAAGTCTCGGAACGAGGAGCCCGATGAGGAGGTAAAAGGCGCTCCCTCAAGGCCTAAAACAGGCTGCGGAAAAAGGTCGAACAGGGAGCGAAACCCGTCCCCTCAGCGGCTAAAGCCGAACAGATTTTCAATCACTTACGGACGGCCTGAAGGCCGTCCCCTGGAGTTTCTACATATTTCAATACCAGGGCGGCAGGCAGCGGACCCTAGGCACCATAGTTTGTGACAGGCTACAGGATGATCCGTGCCAGCCCCGGACTTCAGTCCGGGGAAGCGGGTTTTCAAACCCGCGTGAACGCTTTATCTTGCAAATAAGGGCTTTAGCCCTGGTGAAAATGCCCCAAGCTCCCCAATCAACCCGTACGTTCTTCGTGACCTCGACGACCGTCGGACGCCGCGCGCTTCTCC
>DASRRN010000739.1:0-3840 GCA_035695685.1 Acidobacteriaceae bacterium
GGCATGCCTCACCAGGAAATCTATCTGGCAGCGCTCGATCAGCAGGCGAGTACCGCGATGGCTGCCTTGGCGCGTGCCACGGGGCATAGCGAGATCGCTCAGCAGGCCGAGACCAGGGCTGCAAAGATCGGCGCCACTATCGAGAAAGAGTATTTGCTTCCCGGGGGTGGCTTTTACGCTTTCAGCCGCAACGCCGACGGAACCACGGACGCGAGCCCAACCATCTTCCCCGCGGTTGCTTCCTGGGATGGCGACTACAAACTGCAACATGCCCAGCCGATGTTGGATCGGTGGGCCGCACCGGAGTTCTCGACCGATTGGGGCACGCGTGACCTCAGTCCAACCGTACCGTTTTACGATCCCATCAGCTACCACCAGGGCACCGTGTGGCCGCTCTACACTGGGTGGGTTGCGCTTTCGGAGTATCGCAACGGCCGTAGTCTCTCCGCCTATGCCCATCTCATGCAGAATGCCGATCTCACCTGGTCACAGGATCCCGGCGCCGTGACAGAATTGCTTTCCGGCCAATTTTTCGCACCGCTGGGGCGCAGTACGTCTCATCAACTTTGGTCGTCCGCTATGGTGATCTCGCCGGTGGTGCGCGGGCTATTTGGTTTGGAGTGGGATGCAGCGGGGAAGAAGCTCACGGTTACACCGAGTCTTCCAGCGGAGTGGGATAACGCAAAGCTGCACCACGTACCCTTCGCCGGCGGCGATATTGACCTGGAGATGACGCGCGATGGAACGACGTTGTTGGTGCGAGCGACAGGATCTCCCACCGTGGTTCTGGCGTCGCACGCGCCGGGCGCAAAGTGGACAGGGAATGTGTTGCGCATTCCGCTGCCTGTCGTGGAGGCTGGTCTCTCTCATTCCCTGCCTGAGCCTGGTTCGATCACACAGCAGTTGAAGGTGATTGATCAGCAGTACGCGGCTAACTCGTTGACGCTGAGATTATCCGCCCCAGCCAACAGTCATCAGACCATCATGATGCGGGTCAATGACATGCATGCAAAGCCTCATGTTGAGGGTGCACAAAATTTGCAGCCGGGCGGCTCTTCGCTGCACCCGGTGAAAGTTGATTTCGGCGCCGGTGAAGGCTACGTGGAGAAGACGGTAAAGTTCACCTGGTGATTGGCTCGGGGCCGAAGACTTTACGAGTGCCACGGAGCTTGGGTGCCCCACATCCCCGATTTCCTGTGAAGTTATGGGGTTCCCGCGAGCCTTATGCGCCTTTCCTTTGAAGAAAGGCGCACACGCAGGCGTTTCCGGTGCCGCGTGCAGGAAATACGGGGCATCTCGCTCGTTTTTTGCGAGATGTGGGATACCACTGCGCCGAACTGAAAGTTGTTCGGTCCTCACAGGCGAACACAATTAACATCCGTGGTAAGGACAGGCTCTTAGAGTGAAGCTACGGCTAGTTGCGAGCGCACTGCTGATAATTTCGTCGGTGGCATCCGCGCAGCTATCCTTCCAGACCGATTCCGTTGCACCGGAACGTTTCATTGCCGCTCACGGCCGCAAAGCGATCGTCATGGGTTACGCCGCGAGCGGCCTTGAACTATGGGCCTACCCGCTGCAACTCATCTCCGGGTATCAGTTGGGATTTCGCCCAACCGGCGACACGACTGAAATCAACGCATCCACCCTGCTTCGTCGAGTCACCTATGAACCCGAGGCAATCACTCGGACCTATATAGGTCCCGACTTCATCGTGCGGGAAAAGCTCTTTGTGCCCCTCGACGATGCGGCCGTTTTTTTGACCTACAGCGTAGAATCCCGGCACAGCATCGACATTGTTATTCACTTCACCCCCGTTCTCGATCTCATGTGGCCTGCATCCGTGGGCGGACAGAACATACATTGGGACGCGGCCTCGTCGGCGTACGTCCTCGCAGAACCTACCCACAAATACTCCGCCGTCATTGGCTCTCCCGCCACCATAGCCCACGACCAGGTTCTGAACAGCGCCCAACCGGGAACACTGGGGAGGCGGCTTGCGTTCGCTGTCCGCACGGGGGGCGACGCTGATCGATCCGCCACCGTGGTGGTAGCGCGTAACGACCCGGGCTCTCACCATGCGGCGGCGCTCATGAAAGATCTTCTAAGCGAAGAGACGAAGCTTGAGACCGAAGCGCATGCCCACTATGAACAGTTGCTCGCGAATACTCTGCGCATCGAAACCCCCGACCATGCGGTCAACCAGCAACTCGCCTGGGCACAGATCGCGCTCGATCAGGCCTGGGTATGCAATGACGTGTTGGGCTGCGGTCTGGTCGCCGGATATGGGCCTTCACGCGATGCACGCCGTCCGCAGTACGCCTGGTTCTTTGCCGGCGACGGCCTCATTGCCGTGGATGCCCTTGTCAACAGCGGTGACTACGATCGGGCGAAGCAGGAGCTAGCCTTCATTGCCAAATATCAGGATGCCCGCACCGGAATGATTTGGCACGAGCTTTCGCAGAGTGCCGATCCTGCCGACTGGGCAACCAAATATCCCTACATGTTTGTCCACGTTGACATAACCTTCCACTACCTGATCACCGTGGAGCGCTATGTCTCGGCCACCGGGGACACACAATTTCTGCGGCAGAATTGGACCGGACTCGAAGCCGCATATCGCTATTGTGCATCGTTGCTCAATGCGGACGATGGACTCCCGCGCATCCCCGGCAGCAAAGAAGGAGGCAACGAGCAGGACCGGCTCACCGACGACCTGGGCCTTTCTACCAGCTGGGTTCGAGCCGCCTCCGCCTTTTCCTCCTTGGCCAGGCTGAGCGGGCGTATGCCACTGGCGGAAGAAGCGATGCGGCTAAGCGAGAAAGCGAAGGCCTCGGTAGCGCGTCGTTATTGGGATGATCAGCGCAATGCGTGGATCGATGGCTATGACCAATCAGGTCACGCTGTGTTCCGGAGAAGCGATGCTGGAGTGGCTCTGGTTACAGACCGTATTCTGAATCAGCAGCGATCACAATTCATACTCGATCAGCTCGCGTCTTCCGACTTTCAGACCGACTGGGGAACCAGGGGAGTCGCCGCAAGCTCCAGCCGCTTCGATCCGGCCTCGTATGCCAGTGGCAGTGTTTCGCCGGTCGGCACAGCCGGGGTAGCCTCGGCATTCTGGTCAGAGCACCGGCCGGTGACCGCCTTTTCCATTTGGAGTGGGCTCCTGCCCTGGGGCACTCTCGATTCCATGGGGCATCTGCATGAGCTCCTCACGGGCGACTTTTATCATCAGCAAATCGAGTCTGTGCCCGAGCAAACCTGGTCTTCGGCGGCTTTCCTCTCGTCTGCCGTGCATGGTCTCCTGGGCCTGGAGAGGCAAGAGCAAGCCAATGGTCTTACATTCTCACCTCACTTGCCTTCCGATTGGGACTGGATATCAATCAGGAATATCAAGGTGCCCGGCGGCAATGTAACCATGACCGTTCGACGGGTGGCGAATGGATTGGTCCTGGAAACAGAAAACTCCGGCGGTCCTATCGATCTGCTTTTCTCTCCCGAGGTTCCGCTCGGTGCTCATATCAGCGGCGCGGACTTCAATGGCAGGCCTAAGGAAGTGCGCACGGAGGAGCATGCGCAAGACACACACGCGACCCTCAAACTTACAGTGCCTCCAGGGAGGAGCCACTGCCTGGTCCGTTATGAAGGCGGAGTTTCGCTCAGTGCAGGCAGTCCTGCTCCCTTGTTGGGGGAACCCAGCACAGCGATCAAAATAACCTCTGTGGTTTACAAGGCAAAAAACCTGGTGGTCGACGCAGATGTTTCACAGGCGATGCCCTCCACGGTTGAACTGCGCACCGGCGAAAAACCGTTGCAGGCGAGCGGAGCAAAGCTCAAGTC
>DASRRN010000740.1:0-10749 GCA_035695685.1 Acidobacteriaceae bacterium
TGGTGAGCAGAAATAGGTGCTCATCTTTGAGACGCTGCAGCCCGCTCGGCGTTATGTAGTTCCTGACTCGCGTCGCGGGTTCGTCCCCTTCTGGTTTTCTCGTAAACCCTCTCCGCATCTCGTTAGTCCTCCCAGCGCTAAACCAGTGGGTGCCCCCAATGTATGCGGAGGTACGCCGAAAGAAAACGCTATAGGTTATCCAGGTCCATGGATTTCATTTGCGGTCCTGACCGATTTTTTCACGTCTTCCGGACCTTGAGCGATCCTGTCCATTATCTCCGACAGCGCGCGGGCAACCGCTTAGGCACGCTTGGAAGATCAGTATTGATATGTCGGCTTCTGTTTACTAATTGTTCTTTCACTTGGCCGTAAAACCGGCTATCCGGACAAGTGATCTTTGCCAATTGACCCGCTACGACTTTACCGACGAGTGGTAAATTGCCAAACGGGACATTTCATGTGCTACGAAAACCGGACGTTAATTTGCTACGAACAGTGAAGCTTTTTGGAGCCGCTCAAGAGGCTAGGCGAGGAAAAGCGGCGCACGGACAGCACACGTATTGCATCACTCCAGCGATAAATGTGCTGTCCCCGCATCTCTTCCGCAGAAGGCAGCCTGCTACGGAATCGGAATTCCAACCGAAGCCGAGCTGACCTGCGTCAACAACCACTTCCCGTTGATCTTTTTCGCTACACCGTCAAGGTCTACATGGCTCTTCGCCGTCCAGAAGGGAAGGCCGGTGGCCGGATTCAAGGACACATCGAAGTAGTGGCACTCAAAGTACACCGATGATTTCCACTGCCCGTCTTCATACACAGGGACAAACTTGGTTTTATATTCAGGGGAAAGCGAGACAAGCTTGTTCGCCGCCTGTAACCCTCCCGCGAGATACTTAAAGAATGTGCACAGTGTGCCCTGTTTACCCCCGGCAGAGGTATCGCCCGAGGGTTCAGGGCACGTCGCGGGATCGTCCGGATCACCGTTACCGACATAGTTCCCCGCCGTAGCCGTGGTGCTCACTACAGTGAGCACCCCATCTTCCGCCCAGATTGAAAGTGCGTCCCGAATTCGCTGTGTGATCTCGGCCGGCGAATCGCCATTGACAGGATCGTGCACGCTGACGGCCGCGTGAAAGGTTGCGTGGAGATTATGCAGCTCGGCCATTTGGGCCAGTTGTTCCTGGTCGTGCTCCCAACCGCCTCCATAGGTAGTTCCCGCACAGACGGCGGCCATTGTGGTGAGCAATGCCGCGAAGCGTGAGTAAGTCGCAAGAGTCGTGGTACGCATGAGTATCCTCCTAAGTCGCAGTGATATTTCTTTGAATGGCGAAGGTCTACTTACGGGCCACAGGCCCATACGTCACATCGTTCGCATCCACATACCAGCCGTGATCTGCCTGAAGATACGGCTACACTTAAGAACGCGACATCTGCAGGAAAAAGGGATCATTAGGAAGTGAGGAAGTGCAAAGATCGTGAATTGCAGGTAGAATCCTGACCACCAGGATTCCAATAACTTCTTTTTTTTGAACCGGGTACGGTTGGAGGGTTGCCACTTGGTCCCGGAACCAGACGTGACGGGCCTGCTGGTCGAAATAGCGAATGGGAACCAGGCCGCCCACGAAAAGCTCGTTCCCTTGGTCTATGACCAGCTCAAAAGGCTGGCCCGCCGGTATATGCGGCGCGAGCGGGCGGGCCATACTCTTCAGACCACTGCTCTGGTTCATGAAGCTTATCTCAAGCTGGTTGGCCAGCATTCTCCCCATTGGCAGGGCCGCGCTCAGTTCTATGGGATTGCTGCCCAACTGATGAGGCGCATTCTGATCGACCATGCCCGCCGCCACCTACGGGAGAAACGTGGCGGAACCCAGGTGATCCTGCCCTTGGAAGAAGGATTGGCTTTTACCCCGGAACACTCTGAAGACCTGTTGAAATTGGACGAAGCTCTCGACCGTCTATCGAAGCTCGATCCGCGCCAAAGCCGCATCGTCGAATTGCGGTTCTTTGGAGGCCTGAGCGTGGAGGAAACCTCCAGGTTTCTGAACGTCTCCCCGATCACGGTCAAGCGGGATTGGGCTGTGGCGAAAGTCTGGCTGTACGGCGAATTGAGGCCCGGCAATGGAGATGACGGCAAAACAGTGGGAACTCGTTAAAGAGCTGTACCAGACCGCGCTGGAATGCGGCCCGGCACAGCGGGCCTCTTTTCTCGAACAAAACGAGCGCGACGAAATGGTCCGCGCCGAAGTGGACCGGCTGCTTGGCCTGCACAATCGTTTGGGTAGCTTTTTATCCAGCCCCGCATTTGTTGACCCTCGGCGCACCGCCGCAAACCCCCTGGAACGACTAACACCCGGTGAAGTGTTAGCTGGGCGGTTCCGCATAGTCAATTTCGTCGCTGCCGGGGGTATGGGTGAGGTCTACAAAGCCGAAGACTTGCTGCTTGACCGAATGGTTGCGCTGAAACTCTTGCCAAGGGAACTAGCGGAAGATAAGGAATCGCTGGAGCAATTTCTGCGCGAAGCGAAAACTACTTCCGCTTTGAATCATGCAAGCATCTGCAGGGTGTATGACTTTGGGGAAGATGCCGCGAGAGCCTTCATCGCGATGGAGTACCTGGAGGGCGAGACACTTTCGGCGCGCATCCAGAGGGGCCGGCTCTCGACGGTCGAGGCTCTGAAGATCGCGATCGCGGTTGCGGATGCACTCGCCACGGCACATCGTAAAGGCATCGTTCATCGCGACCTCAAACCAGGCAACATCATGCTCACCGAAAGTGGGGCAATGCTGCTCGATTTTGGGCTGGCAAAGTACGAACGACCTGTCGTGTCTGGGGAAGAGACCCTGACAGGCCTTACTGGTGACATCCAGGTAGTCGGCACGCTGCCGTACATGTCTCCTGAGCAGTTGCATGGTCAACGGGTTGACGCCCGTAGCGATATGTTTGCGTTTGGCGCGGTTGTTTACGAGATGTTCACGGGAGAGAAAGCATTTCAGCGCCAGTCCACGAGTGAAACATTGATAGCAGTCGAGCGGGAGGAGCCCATCCCGCTGGACCAATTCACAAAAGATGTCCCGAATGCACTGGACCGAATCATTCGTTGCTGTTTACGCAAGCGCCCCGAAGAACGCTATGCAAGCATGATAGAGGTTGAGCAGGAGCTCAAGGATTGCTTTGAACTGATTTCGGAACCTGCCAGTGGTGTTAACCCGAGAGTGCTGTTCCGGCAAAGCAGGCAGCCCCGTGTCGCAGTCCCCGCACTGATTATCCTCTTAGCCTTCATGAGCTTGATTGGCTGGGGGATTCACCACAGTTCCAAAGTCAGTTGGGCCAGGGAGCAGGCGTTACCGCAGATCGGCAAACTAATCGAACGGGGCCAACCTGGCGAAGCCTATGCACTTGCTGTTCAGGCCGAGCGATACATTCCGGCTGACCCAAGCCTGGCCAGATTCTGGCCCGATATTTCCTGGTCCGATTCCATCATCACCAGCCCTCCGGGGGCGTCGGTCTACCGCAGGGACTACAACTCTCCGAACGCCCAATGGGAATTTGTCGGACTCTCGCCCATGCTGAAAGGAAGGTTTCCCGCTGTGGATTCGAGTTGGAAATTCGAATTGCAAGGATATACGACACTCGAACGCGCTACCTTCCCGTCCGGCCCGATCATGGTGGCACTGCACAGGGATGGGCAGGCTCCTAGCGGAATGGTTCCCGTTGAGGTCGACCAGGGATTTGTTGAGGGCGACCCTTTCACCGTGTGGGGGATTGCAGGCATTGCAGGCTTTCAGGCCTTGCCTGCAGTCCGGGTTGGGAAATACTGGATCGATAAGTTCGAGGTCACCAATCGCGAGTTCCAACGCTTTGTGGACAAGGGAGGTTACAAGAAGCAGGAGTATTGGAAACACGAATTCCAAAAGGATGGACGCGTGCTTCCGTGGGCCGGCGCGATAAAACTCTTTGTCGATAAAACGAACAGGCCAGGGCCTTCCACCTGGATAGAAGGTGAATATCCGCAGGGTGAGGGCGAATATCCTGTCACCGGTGTGAGCTGGTTCGAGGCTGAAGCTTATGCTGACTTTGTAGGCAAGTCGCTTCCGACCATTTATCACTGGGCGGCTGCTGCATCCCCGACGGACAGCTCCAGCCTGATACCCGCCAGCAACTTCAGTGGCAAGGGACCTTCGCCGGCCGGGACTTACCACGGTATGAGTTGGTGCGGCGCTTACGATATGGCAGGCAACGTGAAGGAGTGGTGCACAAACCAAGCGGCCTCTGGCAGGCGCTATATCATGGGCGGCGCATGGGACGAACCGACTTATATGTTCAATATTTCCGACGCTCGTTCACCCTTCGAGCGGTCCCCTGGATTTGGCTTTCGTTGTGCTGCATATGTGTCGACCGGTAAAGAAGCGGAGGCGGCAGGCGCTCCGATCACGGTTCAATTACGCAATTACGGCTCCGAAAAACCTGTTTCTGATCAACTTTTCCGGGCATACAAGAACCAATACTCTTATGACAAGACGCCGTTGAATGCGAGGGTGGAATCCGTCGAACAGACCGAGGATTGGAGGCTGGAAAAGGTCTCCTTCGACGCGGCTTACGGCCGCGAGCGAGTTACCGCGTATCTGTTCCTGCCCAAAGGAGCGTCGCCGCCTTTTCAAGTCGTCGTGTACTTTCCCGAAGCTGGTGCCGCTCACATGCGATCGAGCGCAAAAGAGTTCCCGAGCTATCTTCCAGACTTCGATTTCATTATAAAAAGTGGACGAGCGGTCTTATTCCCTATCTACAAGGGAACCTTTGAACGTGGCGGCGGACCGAAGCCGATCTACTGGCCGGACACTAGCAGTACTTATCGAGACAATGTCATCTTTTGGTCCAAGGACCTCAGCCGGTCGATCGATTACCTTGAGACGCGCCAGGATATCAATCCCAACGAGTTGGCCTACGAGGGTTACAGTTGGGGGGCAGCGATGGGGGCGCTTCTCTCGGCTGTTGAAACTCGCTTCAAAGCATTAATTCTCATATCACCAGGATTCTTTTTACAAGAGCGATTGCCGGAGGTGGATCAACTCAACTTCGCTCCACATGTGAAGGCTCCTGTTCTGATGCTCAATGGCCGTTACGATTTCCTTTGGCCGCCCAGAATCTCTCAAGAACCCATGTTCCGTCTGCTAGGAACACCCGCAGAGCACAAGCGCCGCGTGGTTTACGATACGGGACACGACGTACCCCGAACGGAGATGATAAAGGAATCGCTCAACTGGCTCGACAAATATTTGGGACCCGTGAGATAGGACAGGGAGCGGTCGGTGCGGCGATCATCCGGCTTGCGCGAAAAAACTCGGGGACGGAAAAAACTCGGGACGGGAAGCTGTGAAGAAATTGCCCCGGGCATAAATATAATAACTGTTACTAATGCGCTGATGGCAATAGACTGTGGGTAATGAGCAAACCACCGCTTCCTCCTCGCCTGGCTTCGATTGACCGTTCCCAACTGGTCTTGCATACCATTGACGTGGAGCATGTGATCGAGGGCGTTTCAGGAAATCCGGGCGGGATGACAAAGGAGAAGGCTGGGGTTTTCATTTGGGTTCGGTTGTGATAGGGAGAACAGCAGGTCCCTCCACTGCCCTCCCCCGGATGATTACATTGCGTTTGCGCGGGGGATAAATCCCCGGCCTACGTTAAAAACGATCGAGACGGAAACACTCGCGAGGAATTCATGGGGTTCCCCGTTCAAGCTTTGTTTTGACTAGAGCGCGAGGGTTCCTCCCGGATTGCTTTTCCGCGAAGCCGCCCCGAGTCTGTTCAGCTCAGGACTCTAACGGAAGAGCAGTGGCGCAAAGCTTGCCAGGTTCCGCCGCCACACCATCCAGGTATGCTTGCCTGGGGTTTCGATACTGGTATGCGTGATGCCTTTTGAGCCCAGCCAGTTGTTGATTTCGCGATTGATTCCGATTAACGGATCATCTACACCACAGGCCACCCACAGCAAATGCAACTGCGCATTTGAGGCGGCACTTAACCCGGGAAACTCCTGGTCAAAATTTTCTTTGACTCCTCCGGAGCTGAAGGAGCCAATCCACGAGAACTGATCGAGATTGTTCAGGCCGGTAAGCAAAGACTCGGCGCCGCCCATCGAGAGCCCGGCGATGGCCCGCGCATCGCGGCCCTTCTTTACCCGATAGTTGCTCTCCACCTGCGGAATAATCTCCGTCAGCAGGCCTTTTGTGAACTTGTTGAAATTCCTGTTCCGCAGATCATCGTTCCAGTATGCATCGTGGCCAAGGATTTCCTTCCCTCCGTATGCCACCGGCATCACCACGATCATCGGCTTTGCTTTTCCTTCATCGATCAGGTTGTCGAGGATGACGTTCGCGAATCCGATCTCGGTCCAGCTTTTCGAGAGTTGACCGAAGCCGTGGAGAAGATACAAGACGGGATACTCGACATTTGCGCGCGGATCGTATCCAGGCGGGGTGTAGACATAGAAATCGCGCGGCTCGCCGATAACTTTCGATTGGTAGAAGTGATGCTGCAGAACACCACGCGGGCCATCATTGACTTCCCAGGCCAATGAGGCTGGGCCGGGGACGTGCACCGTGCTTTCCGTTTGGAGCAGATTCGGCCATAGCAGGGGATTGGACGGATCAATCACCGGAACGCCGGTATCTCGAAACAGATAGCCGTAGTAGTCCGGCTCCAGTGGCGGTGTCGTATAGCTCCAGACACCCAGATCATCCTTCTGCATGATCACCGGATTGGCGCCCTCGATTTCCAGCAGTATCTCCTGAGAGCGCGGCGCAAGCGCGCGGAAGGTTACGCTTCCATCGGGATGCACCTCGGGCGAAAGCAGAGGCGGCGGCACCGGCGGCAGGGCTTGACTGTCTGGACCCGCCACGGCCGCGAACCATCGACCTGACGGGTTGCGGTTATTCCAATGGCCCGGCCACGACCATGTTCCGTAGCCCGTGAGGTGATCGCCCTTCCACGTTCCCACATAGACCGCGGTCAAGCCAGATCCGTGGCTGCTCGGCAACTCAGTACGGAATACGACGACACCATTCGCATCAAATTGCCGAATGACGAGTTTTGCGGCGGCGCCATCGCGGCAGCGTGATTCACCCTCCGCTCCATGAAACGTCCAGCGGCATCCGCCCGTGCGGCCGGGAGCGCATTGGTCTGACTCGCACTCGGTTAGAGACGCGGGCACTCTAGAGGCTGCGATTGGAGGAACCTGGGTTAAGCCTTCTACGGTCGCCGACCACTGGCCGGACGGATGTTTGTCATCCCAATGGCCGCTCCAGGACCACACGACTGCCCCTTCCACTCGATCCCCGTGGAGTTTTCCGGTATAGACAGCGGTCAGGCCGTTCGACGCGCTGGTTGGCAGGTCAATGCGGCGTATAACAATTCCACCTGCATCGAAGCGCTCAATCACAAGCTTCGCAAAAGCGCCATTGCTCCATTTGCCATCGCCTGATACACCATGGAATTCCCAGGTTGCCTCGCTCTTCGCACTCGCTAAGCATGGGGTTCCCTGGCACTCGGTTTCCCTAACCGATGAGGGATATTGCAGGTTCGAGGCAGGTGGAAGAGGGTTTGCCTGACCATAGGCAAACGCAACATGCAGGAAGAGAAAGACGACCGAGGCTAGGTAAGAACGCGATCCGTACTCCAATTTCAGGTGCCTCCGACTCGATATTTGATGATCCTCAGAGAGTGGCAATCGCCTTTACAAAACTTTAACTCTCTTCACCAATCTTTACGGCATGCAAAGTCTGCCAGTGCTGAAATCAAGGGGTGGCAAAGAAATTCGCCATCGCCGTAGCGACAGATATGCAGGCGGATCTGTTGCACGGCACACCGAGGAGGTTCTATGAAGCGCATGACTTCAGTCATCGTCAAATCGCTGTTTGCGATTCTGATAAGCGGCGGCCCGTTAGCATTGGCCGCACACGCACAGCTCGACTCAGCGATCACAGCCAACGTTCCTTTCGCGTTCTCTATCGGCAACCAGGAGATTGCAGCAGGCACTTATCAACTCCGGTCAACTTCCGATCGTTTCCAGATGTCCGTTCGCAATATGCTTACGGGCAACGAACAAATATTCCTTGTGCAGCCTGAAGTAGAGCGAAAAGTCGCGTCGCGGGGGCGGCTTATGTTTCAGGTCTGCGATGGCCACAGCTATCTTTCGGAAATTCATATCTCCGGCACAACCCTGTTTAGTGAGACGGTGAATGGACGCGCGCAGAGATGCGCCGATGCACCAGCCGGCGCAAAAGAAAATTCGACGACTGTCGCTCTGCGGTGACCGTTCTTGCAGAAGGCGCGCAAGCGAGGCGTAACGAACAGTTAGAGATTGGTGGTTGCAGCCAGGATGCGAAAACCAAGGGTTCCATGGCTGCAACCCGGCGCCACTAGCCGATGTGAGATTTTGCTTCGTAGGCTAAGCCTTTGACTGCGAGCCGTGTTTCACGAATCATCAGAATAGAGCCGCAGACCAGCGCGATGACCGCTGATGCTCCAAACACAACGCCAATTCCAGCTGCAAACTGGAACACCGATCGCTGACCGTAATAGACCACGATAGAACCGGCGATTGAGATGAGAGCCGAACTGGCGAACAATCCGAGACCCAGGTAAAAGCAGCGAAGCGCTCGTAACAGCATTTGAGCACGAGTTTGCAAGTCGGGGAGTTGAGTGGCCCAGATCTCACGATCCCTGGCACCCGGCTCGAGCCTTGCTAATTGTGCGGTCACGGCGTGAGTGCGATCGGCCACGCGAGCGAGGCGATTGTTCGTGCCCAGCGCCAAAACAGACGATGCGTTGGTAAGCACTGCCGGGGCTACCACGACTGTGAGGATCGAAAACGGATCGGCGGTCACCAAAATATATTCCTGCTTTCCTTTCTCGTTTTCCACCGCACTCAAAGGAGCCCGGGGACGCACAGGTGCAACGGGTGGCCGCTTTGCTCAGCCAGCGGTAATGGCGCGCCCCAAGTATACCCAACAATGATCAACGTAAACGTCCCGTTCCCCAGGTTCCCGCCCACCTATAACGCCGAACAACGAAGCAGTCTAAGCCTGCTTCGTTGCCGGTTTGGCAAAAGGTGATTACTTGCTGGCAATCTCTATATCGTTGCCGATGTTTGTTGGAACGTGGGCGACCTGAAGCTCCTTCTCTTGCTTGGTGGCGGGGAAGACCATCGCCTGGCTCCCACTGCCTCCCAGGATCTCGGTCAGGAAGTACTGGCTACCGTAACGATGGAAGATCAGCTTGTCCGTCTTCTTAGACGGAGATTCTCGCCGGCCCATCGCCAGCACGGATGTGCCGGTCTGGACGTTGCGGACCATGACGAGGTTGGTGCCAAGTCGGTTTTGAAGGTTGTAAGTGCCGGCCGGCATTTGCGTCGTTCCTACCTTGAAAGCGAACGGCACATTGGCTCGAGTTGGGGATTGAGCGTGGGCTCCGGCGACGGTGAGCAGCAGCGACAGAACCACGAGCGATGACTGAGCGATTGAGTTGCATTTCATGACATCCTCCTTGGGGCTCCTTGCATGGAACCCAAACTGAATTTGTCTCTCAAACTCTCAGCACCTTGGCTTTGAGTTTGCCCTGACGCATTGACCTATTGCATGCTGCGGACCAAACACTAACGTTGTGTCCTGACGATCGGTGCTCATCTGTTTGCAACAACATACGTGGCGGCCGACTTGCGGGAGGCGGGGGGATGGTAGCCTAACGGCTACCGCCGCGGAGCCGGTCGGTTCCAGCGGCTGCTTTGCCGAGTATTGTTATGGCCAGAACCATCGGTAACGCGCTTCATCAGCTTCAGGCTTTCGTGCAGCCACACGTCCAACACGTGATAATGCAGACGTTTAAGCAGGCGGATGAAGGATTCCCAGGTGACAAGAGCGATACGGCTGTCCATCTGCTCCGTCAAGCGATTCGAATTCAGCGCGGTGATGAAGTTGACCGGATCTCGGCTTTGCTGCCAAAAAGACGGTTCGCAATGCGAGAGTAGTTACCAATGGATCTGAGGAACATCACGGCTCCTCAACTACGGGAAGTTTGGCGGCGTCCCAGGCGGCGAGTCCGCCGGCCATCTCGATCAGGTTGGTGATGCCGTACTGGTGCAGAATACTGGCGGCTATCGAGGAACGGTAGCCGCCTGCACAGTGGACGGCGATGCGGCGGTTGCGGGGAAGTTCTGCGAGGCGGTCCTGCAGGTGGTTGAGGGGAAGGTTCACACTTTGTGGAATGTGTTTGGTTTTCCATTCGTTGGGATTGCGGATGTCCAGGACGATGGGCGGTTCGGCGCTTGCCAGTTCTTCCGCTACCATCGCGGGGGTGACCCGTTCGGTTGGCCACACCAAGTCCGGCCTTTCTGCGAGCGCGAGCATGCCTCCGTCCAGATAACCGCTCACTTGATCGAAGCCGATGCGGCCCAGGCGTAGGGCGGCTTCCTGTTCCCTTCCCGGCTCGGCAATGATCAGTATCGGCTTGGCGCGATCCAATAACGTGCCCGCCCAGGTGGCGTATTGGCCGCCGAGGCCTATGTTGATGCTGCCCGCCAGATGGCCCTGGGCAAATTCGGCCGCGTCCCGCACATCGAGCAGCTGCGCTCCCGCATCTCCCAGGCGGAGCACTTCGTCAAGGGCCACGGGGCGCAGAACCCTCTCCAGGTTGGTCTGCAGCGTTATACGCTCGCGGGTGTTCAGGATGGCGTCGTAGGTAAAGTACTGCGG
>DASRRN010000741.1:0-7334 GCA_035695685.1 Acidobacteriaceae bacterium
GAAGTTCGACTACTTCACCACGGGAGCGGGCCGTCCTCGTCCGAGAATGTGCCCGTCGGGGCCTTTCGCTCCATTCAACCAAAAGTAACCTCCGAAACGATAACCGGCGACTCAAGAAAAGAGTCCCGGCGGCCAAATCAGATTTCCGAGCGCGATATCCTGTTAGGAGATGATTTCGGCAGCCGGCGGACCCTCGCGTCACCGCTCGCTGGCCGGCAGTTGCCGGTAGTTTCGGCCTAAGCGCGAGCGAAGGACAGTTTTACCGCTGTCCGGTGTCCCACCCGATCCCTGTCACAAATAAGGCAATCCAAGCATCTCGCCGCATCCCACCCTGCTTCCCTGCGCAGGAAAAACCTCTGCCCATAACCTCTCTCAAATTCCCGGAGCCACCCATGCCCAAAAATAAAGTCAGCGATCCCATCACCGATCAGACAGACACAAACCCGGTGACGAGACGGAACGTAACCAAAGAAAACATGACGACAGCTACAAATGAAGGGGGCTTTATCGTCCCGGAGGAGCTCAAGAATTTCCCAGGCACACAATTTCTATGGATTACTTACCGTCCGTGTCACGGCTTTTTGTCACGGCTTTTTAAAATCCCAAACTGGGCAACCTAACGTTCAGACGGCCGTAAGGAATTCAAGCCAGCAAGGACTCGAACGGTAGCTCACCCGATCTTGAACATCTTTGTCCGCGCGCAGAGAAGAGGATGGAAGCAGCGCGAGGGTCGAGTTGGGCAGGTTCTCATAGTAAGGTGTAATCTTGGTTACTCGGAACCGTTGCATTGGAGGCCAATGTCTACAATCATTGAGATCGGGATCATGCGCATTTTCGAAATAGTATTTTTCGCGGGGACTGCCGGCTGTGTGGTGACGATTTTGATGAGCTGGTATTCGATCGTCAAGGATGAATTCACTTCTAAAAGATGAATGATCTCACGGCCTTGTCACAAACCGATCTGCCCCTGTGCCGGAGAGACCGTTTTGGGGTGTCCGTTGATCTTGAGCAACCACAGACCAATTTGTTTCGCCTGATTTGCTGAAAACACGCTGCCAAGGTTGATCTTCTTCCGCAAGTGGGGTCAGGATCCGTTGGAGCGGGAGCTACTGATCCGAGCCCCGTTTGATAGCATCCGCCAATAGCTGATCGAATTCGGAACGAGGCATCTTCAGCTTCTCAGGGTGCGCATCGATATATTTGGCCAGACCTTGAAATTTGGCCGGCGTCCAACCGCCCTCGAATTCGGCACCGTTCTTGCCTTGGCGATTCAACTCGAAGTTGTAGTCGTCCATAAGGTTGGTAAATTCCGCATGACTCACTGCCGCTTCAGCCATGATCGCCGGGATAAAGATAACCCCGTCCGTTTTCGCCAGTACCAGGTCACCCGGCAAAACGACAGCGCGTCCGATGCGAATAGGAGAGTTGATCGCGGTCAACGTCATCTGCTGAATAAAGGACGGATCGTAACCCTTGTAAAACCCATTGAAATTGGGAATTTCACGATTTTCCTCTTGATCTCTTATGCCGCCATAAAAGACAAAGCCGGTGTGCGTATGCGCGGCGATACCGTTCCCAAGATTGGAACCGATCAGAGTTCCATCGATAATCTTGCCTAGGCCGTCGGCTACATACACATCGCCGATCTGCAGCTCATTGATCGGCCAGCTATTATTTCCACTGACTCTTCCTTCGGCCTTTCCTTCTGCAGCGATCGCCTTCGCCATGTCAGCACGAACCGGCATGTATTGTGCCGTGAGCGCCCGCCCGGCAAAAGGCTTTTCGATATGGAGCGCCTGCCAGTCACCCTCGAACTGATTGCGGTAGCCTTTCCCGCGTAGATAGTCCCAGACATCTTCGATCGACACATCCAAGGCGCGCTTGAGCAGATCGTCCGGCACCTTCGGTCGACCATCCGGGAATCGGTCGCCCTTCCAGTCCGAGGTATAGAACATCATCTGGTCCCTGGTCATCTTTACCTGAGAGAAGGCAGTGGAAGCCCCCATCGCAGTCCAGATCATCACTGCAGCCACGATCACTTTTTTCATAGGTGTCTCCCGCCTCGAACACCATATCATTCGGGGAATTTCCCGCCAAGGGTGGGGTAAACGTGCATCCACCGATAACAGTCAGAGAGTCACTTTTGCAGAGGCAGCAACTTTACGCTTCTGAACTCGATCTTGTTTCCTGGTTGACACTGAAATCCGATCACACCTTCGGTGTGCTTTGTGTCGTGATCGTCGAGGATCGTTTTGCCATTGAGAACGATCACGTAGTGATCACCATCCGCCTTAATATCGTAGTCGTTCCATTGATTGTCCAGGATCTTTACCGGCGCAGCCTTAAGAGAACCGACCAGACTGCCCGTATCGTACCCAGCTGGCTGGTAGTCCCATATTTGTAATTCGTAACCGGTCTTGTGTGGTGCGCCCTCTTTTGTCGAACGGAGGAAGACACCGCTGTTCACTTTCTCGCTGCCCCGAAATTGTAGTTTCAGTTCATAATTTGAATAAGTGTCATTGCTGGCCAACCATCCAGGACTGGTGCCGGGACAAAGGATTGCACCATCGGCTACGCTCCAATCCCCGGTCGCCGGCGGCTTCGACGTACTGTAAGGTTGCCATCCATCCAGACTCTTGCCGTCGAAGAGCAACTTCCAGCCGTGAGACGCCTCTTTCGAAGTGAGCGTATTGGGTGCTCCCTGAGCGCAGGCAACGCCGCCCGCCACGCTGAGCATTCCCAGAACGATACAGCAACTGGCGATGATCTTCATAATTCCTCCCGTCCGAGCTTCCGCACATGTGAAATCCGGCCTTGTCGTTAAATCCGCCAAGGCCGGATATACAAACCTTAGGGTGCCGGCGGAGTAGAAGGGGCGGCCGGCGCAGCACGCCGCTTGAGTCTTTCCGCCATGAGAGCATCGAACTCGGAACGCGGCATCTTCAACTTCTCGGGGTGCGCATCGATGTACTTGGAAAGACCCTGATATTTCTCCGCTGTCCAACCACCTTCAAACTCAGCGCCGTTTTTTCCCTCTTTGTTGAGTTCGAAATTGTAGTCGTCTTCCAGACTGGTGAATTCGGCGTGGCTGATTGCGTCTTCGGCCAGGATTGCAGGGATAAAGATGACCCCGTCCGTCTTTGCGAGCACAAGATCTCCCGGCAACACAACGGCTCGCCCAATACGAATAGGTGCGTTGATCGCAGTCAATTCCATTTGCGCCCAGGCGGAGGGATCATAGCCTTTGTAGAACCCATTGAAATTGGGGATTTCCCGATTCTCTTCCTGGTCCCTTATGCCGGCGTAGAAGACAAACCCGGTATGGGTGTGCGCGGCGATGCCGTTGCCCAGGTTGGAACCGATCAGCGTACCCTCAATGATCTTGCCAAACCCGTCTGCAACATACACGTCGCCGAGTTGGAGTTCATTGATGGGCCAGCTGTTGTTTCCGCTGACCCGGCCTTCTGCCTTACCCTCCGCGGCAATGGCCTTGGCCATGTCTGCCCGAGTTGGCATATATTGCGCCGTAAGCGCACGGCCGGCAAAGGGTTTTTCAATATGGAGAGCCTGCCAGTCGCCCTCGAACTGGTTGGCGTACCCCTTCTGGCGTAGAAAACCCCAGATATCCTCGATGGTACAGTCCACGGCCCGCTTGAGCAGATCGTCCGGCACCTTCGGACGCCCGTCTGGAAAGCGATCACCCTTCCAGTCCGAGGTGTAGAACATCATTTGATCCTTCGTCATCTTTACCTGAGAGAAGGCCGCCGAAGCGCCCACCATCGTCCAGAGGATCACTGCAGCCACAATTATCTTTTTCATCAAGGTCTCCTGCCTCGAACACTAAATCATTCGGGGGATGTCTCGCCAACCAGCTACGCAACTGTGAACACGGGGAAGTATCTTGACGTTGCCAGGTTCCATTTTGTTTCCTGCTGGAACGCTGACACTCAAATCCACTTCGGCGGTCCTTCAGAACGAATCCTCAGAACGAATACTTCAAAGCAAATTGGAGCTGCCGCATCGGTCCGGCACTGGTGATCACACCAAAAGTAGCAAGGTTGCGAGGATCATTCGCCGGTACATTCCAATTTGGCCGATTGAGCGTGTTGAAGGTTTCAAAGCGGAAGTTCAGCGAGTGGGCCTCCCAGATGTGGATGTCTTTGGTGAGAGACGCGTCAAAATCCTCGCTCCCCGGCGTGAAGAGAGTATTTCTACTCTCGTTGCCCGGACGATAGCTCAATGCCGGATTGGTGTAGTTGAACGCCGCCGGATTCCAAAAGTTGTTCACCGAGCGATTCGAAGGAACTGGACTGACTCCCCCGTAATCTGGCTGGTTTCCCAACGTACCCAGGCCGGCCGTATCGCCGAGTTGGGCAACATTGTAAGGCGTGCCGTCGGCCAGCGTAAGAATGCCTCCGAATTGCCAACCTCCAACGACCTGGCTGAGAAAGCCCCCGGTAACAAAGGCCCTGCCCGGCCCGAAGGGCAGATCGTAAAGATAAGAAGCAACAAACCGGCGGGGCAAATCGAATTGCGAGAGACCGCGCTCAGCACGCAAATTATAGGAATTAGTCGGCCACAGAGTATCTCCCGTATTGCTGCGAAGAGCGCTCCCTCCATCAATGGATTTTGACCAGGTATAGGCGATCACATAGAGCAGCCCACGTGAGAGTCGTTGTGAGAGCTTGATCGTGCCCGCATTGTAGTTAGCGTTATCAAAGCTGGCCGCTTCCTGAATTGGGCCGAACTTGGGAAAAGGTCTGCGCGAAGTGGTGCTGCTGGTGTCCGTCGGCCCGGTCTTGGGAACGGCCTGGTTAATAACGAAATCCCGATCCAGGTGGTGCGCTTCATTACCCAGGTATCCAATCTCCACCACTATGTTCTGAGTGATTTGCCGCTGGACGTTGGCGATCCACTGCTCGATGTATGGCGTTCGATTGTTTTGAAAATTAGCGTTAATCTGCGGGGCGGCAATACACGGGCCATTAAATCCTGGACACGAGGCACTCCCCTGTTCCCCTGCCCAGGGAGCACTCAGGCTGACGTTGCGGGCATTGTTAGCCACCACGGTGCCGTCCTTGCCGCCCAGGTTGCGAGACATATCAAAGACCGCATTGCCTATATCAGTCGCGTAGAAAATCCCGAAGCCGGCGCGGAGGCTCCATTTCGTGCCTAACGTGTAGTTGATCCCCACCCGCGGTCCGAAGTTCATGTTGTTGGGGTTGACCAGAGCCTCGCCCATGTACTGATTGCCACGCTGCACGGGTTGCCCGGCGGCATATCGGAAACCAATGCCCTGGTAGAAATCGCCGCTCCCGGGCCGGGTAAGAATCGGGGATGTGGCGTTGGGAATAAGAGTCGATACAGGAGTGGTGAACCGAGGTGCTGGAGAAGTAGTCACGCCCGAAGTGAACACGTCCGCGTTGATCTGTTGGCCATACTTGTCGACCCAGGGCCGAATGTTTTCGTAGCGCAGCCCAAGATTTACCGTCAGCTTTGGAGTGACCTTCCAATCATCCTGAATGAACACGGCATAGTTTGTACGCCGCAGCTGTGCATTGGCCAGCGAGGTGACCCGGTAATACTGCGAGGGCACGCCGAGCATGAAATCGGCGAACAGGTAACCGGTCTTGTTCGGATTGCCGGGGTTATTGGTAGACTGGCCGTCAAAGTCGAACTCGCCCTCTGACTTCTGATTGCCGTTCTGATTGTAGCGATCGCGGCCAATGCTACCGCCCACCTTGATGGAGTGAGCGCCCTTGATCATGGAAAGGCTATCGGTCCATTGGAAGAGATCGTCGCGAGTGACCCATGGGGTAATTCCACCGAAGCTGTTCAGGCCGTTGCCGAGTCCTATTGCGGGGACGCCGTAAGCAGCCGCGCTTGGGGCGACCAGGCCGTCAATGCCGAGCAGCGACTGCACGTTTACCTTGTTGGCAAAGTATCCGGCGTAATCGTTATTGAATTGAGCCCATGCAAAGCGCGCCTCGTTGACCATGGACGGACTGATGATGAATGTGTTCCCCAGCACGGCCTGACGCACGGTGGTATTTGTAATGGCGGTATTGGCCTGCTCGAACAACGTGGCTGGAGCACTCGAATCCGCTTCCCAGCTGAAGCGGCCAAACCAACTCGACCTCACGTTTTCGACCCAGTCGATGCGCTGGTTGAACTGAGTTTCGTCGGTGGGCTGCAAGGCCTGGCGTACATAGTTCCCAGACAGGTTGCTGCCGGGCGTGGTGGGAAGCGGGTAGTAGTTGAGGAGGGCAATGGCCTGAGGACTGAGCCGCGAGGGGGGAATGACATTGCCGGGAAATTGGGTTGCCGTCCCTGAGCTGGCGCCGGTAAAGACGCGGGTGTCAGGATCGTAGATCGGAGGTAGACCAGAAGCCGAGAAGTCACCGGAACGCATCGCAACAGTCGCCGAGGAGCCGACCTGCTGGGTGGTTAGCCGGTCATGCAGAGTTTCGAAATTCGACATGAAGAACAGTTTGTCCTTAGCGTCAAACAGTTTGGGTATGGAAAGCGGGCCGCCCAAAGTAAAGCCGTAGTCATTGCGGCGGAATGGATCTTTCTTGCCCACTTGCCGCCATTCCTTGGCATCGAATACGTCGTTGCGGAGGAACTCGAAGGCCACCAGGTGGTACTGGTTTGTTCCGGCACGAGTAGTTGCGTTGATCTGCGATGCTCCTTTGCCAAACTCCGCGGAATAGACGCCGGTCTGCACACGAAATTCCTGAATCGCATCGATCGACGGGTGGATGATGTAGGAGTTGAAGTTCGGATCCGTGTTCTCGACCCCATCGAGCGTGTAGTGATTGAACTCCAGCCGCTGCCCGGCAATGGCGATTGCGGTGGCCGAGCGCACGCCTCCCTGCAGGCCGCTGCCGCCGGAGGCCGGAGCTTCAGAAACCACGTTAGGCGTGAGCGCAACCAGGGAAAGATAATCCCGGCCATTCAGGGGCAGGCCAGTAATTTGCTTCGAACCAATAACTGTCCCCAACGAAACTGATTCAGTAGTAAGCACCGGTTCACCCGTACTCACCACCACATTCTGTGAAACCGTGCCCACCTGCATGGTGAAGTCAATGCGCGCCACGTTACCGACCTGAACATTCACGCCGGGATGAGTGATGAGCTTGAAGCCGGCTTTTTCCGCACGCAGGTCATACACTCCGGGTTGCAGGTACGGGAGAGTATAGGTGCCGGTGTCGTTGCTGGCTGCGCTGCGCACCTGCTGCGTAGCCGTGTTCGTAGCCGTCACATTCGCCTCGGCAACAAGTGCGCCGGTAGCGTCAGTGACGGTTCCAGTTACTTCTCCGGTCTGTTGGCCA
>DASRRN010000742.1:0-5623 GCA_035695685.1 Acidobacteriaceae bacterium
ATCAACACGTCCGTGCCATCAGCCAGGTAGAGGATTTTGTGTTGGTCATAGTCGCTCAGCGTGGACAGGACAATCAGGTCGAATTTTTGGCTGCTGAGCACGATTTCAGCTAGCTGAGGCGACGCCGACGCCGGATTATAACCGGACATTTTCAGAACGGCGCACCGGCTTTCAAGAACGGCTACGTCAAGTTCAACGCAGAGAATTTTGGCCACGCCAAGGTGTGACCTACCGTTTATGTCAACCATGAGAAGGCTCCCCGGATTGTGGTGGAAGCGATCTTCAAGTCTAAAGACCAAGAGGCAGATGTCCCGCACGCCATATCGCGCCAGAACGCGCCGCCACGAAGCCGGGCTGGCCCGGACGCACCGCTGCGATTTCGATCAAGCCAGGACTAAACTGTGGGCATGTTGAGCCCAGAGGAAACCGTTTTAATAATCTTGTTGCTGGTGGTCGCGGCGATTCTGTTTTGGCTGATACGGCACAAACCGTTCTAATCTGTGAGCACATTGTCTATCCCGAAGCCCAGCGGTCGCTTATAGGGCATCCTGAACGCGAAGTTTTTGAGCAAACCAGAAGCAGCCGTTACCCTTGATTGGGACTGGCTGCTTTTTGCTGTTCAGTTGCGAGGTTGAGGTATAAAGTCTCGGACCATGAACTGGCAAAACGTTCGCCTGTGGTTCGCAATCATGGCGTTTCTCGCGCTATTGTTCGTGCTGCTGGTTGATCCTTCAGATGATTTCAGGCTTCTCGAATCGTTCCCGCCTTCGCTTTAGAAGCAGCAGGGCGCTGAACGGGACAAAGTCGACCACCACTGTCGAGAGAATGCTTCGCGATCTGGACGGTCAGGTATAACCGGTCTCTGCACGAGCGAGGGAGAGTGCGACGGAGAGTCCCCGGCCCCCCCGGCTAGTGGACTCTCCGTCCGCAGGCTGGAATCACCCGCTTCCAGTCTCAAACGAGTAGGACAAAGCCAGATCGAAGAAGGTTGCTTCAAAATAATGGCGGTCGCAGTTATCGGGCACTGGTCATTTTTACGGGCTCGAAGAAGCGGATCTTTAGTTCCAACTCACATCTGTGTAAGAACTCCATTTCGTGAAGCTCGCCTTCCCATTTGGCTGTAGCCGCTGTGAGAAAGCAGTTCAGGCAGATTGAGTCCACGGTTCCATTAGGATTTCGACGGTAAGTGAATTGTGCGTTGCCCACCAAGCCCTCCCGATTACAAATGGGGATAACGATAGTAACCACTTCATGATCAAAGTCCAGGAAGTGAATTAGCGGCAAGAGCCCGCTGATAGACTTCGAGGGTGCGCGCGGCCATGGCGCTGGCGGTAAATTGCGCGCGCCATAGACGTTGTCCCGCGCTGCCCAAAGCAACGCGCAATGCGGGGTCCGCGATCAGGTGAGCCAATGCATTTCGCAGGGAAGCGACGTCTCCGTGGCGGACGAGCAGGCCCGTCTGGTTGTGGTGTACAGACTCGGAGACGCCGCCTACGTCTGTAGCCACCACGGGCAGACCGGCGCGCATGGCCTCGAGGATGCTGATGGGGAACGCCTCGAAGTGGGTGGATAGCACGAACATTTGCGCCTCCATCAGCCAACGGTTTACATCGGTTCCTGGCGGCAATATGCGGACCCGGTCGCGAAGATGGAGCGCGTCTGCTTGTGCGACCACGCGCGGCTTCAGGTCCCCCGCGCCTATCAGCAGCAAGTTCCATTCCATGCATAGCAAACCAGAGAGCGCCTGCAGGAGCGTAGCGTGATCCTTTTGCGGTGCGAAGCGCGCCACCATTGCGATCAACGGCGGTTGGGCATCGATCGGCCGGGCGCGGGTCAAGGGAACCTCCGCTATCCCGTTGCGCACCACCTCCAGCGTTTTAGCCGGGCACACACCCAATTGCTGTGCATACTCCCGCTCGAACTCACACACATTGATGACGCACGTGCCGAGCCGGCCGGCAAGATATTCGGCGCCGCAGAAAAGCGGATTCGGCTGGAGCGAGGTGCGATCGAACATAGACCATCCATGCGGGGTGAAGACACTGGGGATGTTATGCAGCCGTGCAGCCGCTCGTCCCAGAGAACCAGCCTTCGCTGTATGAGCACATACCAGGTCCGGCTTGAGCCGGCGCAGGGCGTACCATACCTGGACCAACGCCGCCAGATCGAGGTGCGGCCGCAGCGGGCGAACCAGGCTCCTCACCTGCAACCATGGGATCCCGGCCTGCCGGAGCTGCTCCGTAAAAATCCCGGGCGCTCCCGTCATTACGGTTACTTCATGGCCAAGCCTGCGCAGCTCCAGCGAGAGCTCGCGCACATGACTTTGCGCTCCGCCGAGAACATCGCCACGGGTGAGCACGTGAACAATCTTCATGCGCGTCCCTGCTTGTTTCTTGTTCCGCGTAACAGCGACGATGGGCGGAAGGTCTCGCTCGTGGGGCAGCCGTACCAGGCGGAGAGCAGGTTAAACAGCTGGCGCCACTCCGAAATCTCTGCTGCAGTGGGCGCCTTAGCGGCCTGATGCCCAAAGCGGCATTGAATGCCCCCAAGCAGAGCGATGCAATTGGCCACAAGCCTGATCCCGGATATCAGCAGAAGGTGAAGCTTCTGCCAACCGCTGCCCACCGCGCCGGGCTGCCGGCAAACGTATTCGATGTGCAGCAGCTTGTACCTGAAAAGCTTCTTAAACGTGATCCGCTCCCGCCGGTATCCCAGGAGAACCCGGGGCAGGTTGGCGAAGTGACTATGCTTGTAGCTGCGCAGCAGCAGTTCCTGATCCTGTGCCAGCCAGGCAGTCTCCTCATATCGCCAGCGGCGAAACCACTCTGTGCGCCCCATCCAAAGCGGGTGCCATAAGGGAAATCCCAGAAAAGGAGAGTGAGTGATGCCTTCATGATCCAGAGCTGGGCTGAAGCGCCACAACGGGCGGCCGTGTCTACCGAAGACCATGGCGCCGGCGCTGCACAGGTCGATCTGGGGATGAGTTCCCAGGAAAGCGAGCTGATGGGCCAGCCGGTCCGGGTAGGCGATATCGTCGGCATCCATTCTGGCCAGGTACTGGCCGCGTGCCCGATCGATACATTCGTTCAGACGCGCCGCGAGCCGCCGCCGCTGCCCGTCAGCCCAGCAGATGATGCGCGGGTCATCGAAGCTACGCGCAATTGCCAGTCCCTGATCGTCTGAACCGTCGTCGCAGAGTAGCAGCTCAAAGTTGTCGTAGCTCTGATTCAGGAGCGAGCGAATGGATAGCTCCAGGGTGGCCGCACTATTGTAAAAAGGCATAGCAATGGTAATGACAGGGTTTGGCATTGGATCCTAGATAGGGTTCGGGAGGGAGTGACCCCGGGGCAACGTTCCCCCCAGGGACTGAAAGAGGGCGGCATACTGCCGAGCTAACCGGTGCAGGCTAAAACGTTCCTCGACCACGGCGCGGCCGGCGGCGCCCATGCTCCGGCGCAGGTTGGCATTGTCGAGAAGGTTGATGAGTGCGTCGACCCACTCCCGCTCACAACCGGCGCTCAGGCCCACCTCGCCCAGGGCAAGCACCTCACGATTCATTCCCGCGGCAGTAACCACAACCGGCAGGCCGGCGGCCATATAGCACAGCATTTTGTAACTGCATTTACCGTTGCACCAGTCGGTGTCGGCCAGGGGCATCAACCCGATGGACATGCGGGCGAACGCGCCTTGCTCGGTCCGCGGGGTCCAGCGTTCGAACTCGATGCGCGATTCTGGAAGCAGCTTGAATTGCGGTGGCCGATCGGCGACGATGAGCAGTTTCGCCTGGCGGCAGTGTTGTAAGACCTTCAGCAGTGCTCGCTCGATCGCATAGAGGAAGGGAAAGTTGCCGCTGGTGCCGGTCCAGCCCATGACCAGGGCGGGCGCGTCGCCGGCGCCATCAGCGGAAGGAGCCCGATGCGGCCGATACCAGGCAGTGTTGACGGCGGTGGGAATAACGGTCACGTTCGCGTTCCAACGGGAGAAATGGTTGGCCAGAAAGTTGTTGCCGCACACGACCAGGTCGCTGTCCATGGCCAGGGACCGGGCGCGGTGGCCGCCTGTATTCAGCCAAACCGCATCATCTACGTCGAGAACGATCGGGCGCTTGGCCATTGCCTGGAGAGGGGTGAAGGCGGGGAGCAACTGGCGGGATATCCAGGTCACGTCGGCCTTCCACGAGCAGGTGAGCGTTGCGGTGCGCGCCGCCGCGGTGGCTGCCATCCAGAAGGGGCGGAGAGCGAACTGCTGCGGCATTATGTTTCCCCAAGGGAGCGGGTACTCGCACACATCGATGCCCAGGCGATTGAGCGGGCCTATGTATTGACGCACGCGTGCCCTGGCGCTGGGCACCATCACTCCGCCGGTGTAGGCTGCTATGCGCACGGCTGGGGCTCCGACTCCTCCACGCTCGTCCAGCGGGCACGGGCGTGGTGAGTGATGCTGGGAGCGAAGTAGACCAGAGTAGAGACGCCACCCGCCTTGATCCAAAACATGATTTGAGCGAAATATTCTTCGGAGAAGATGGTCATTACCGTGGCATAGACGAACGCTCCCAGGGTGAACACTGCCCAACATTCGCCATGGATGGCGCAACGGTAAACATAGGCACTGAGAAAGCCCACCAGGAACATCAGCCCGATCACCCCGGTCATGCCGCCATGATCCATGTAGTAGGGCAGGAACGCGGTATAGACGTTGGTTATCTGGCTGGGCGAGATTTTTGTGTATTCAAGATTCCGGTCGCGTTCCGAATAATTGGCGCCGAACCGATTCAGGATTCGCTTGGCGAATTTCCCCAGATCCCAACCGTATCTGAGCTCAGGATTTTGCCGATTCTGGTCAAAGGCTATGATGCCGCCGAGCCAGTAGGTGCCAAATCCTTCTGCGACGCGGGGAAGATTGTCAACCAGAGAGGCGGCCGGATCAGCGCCGTACTTGCTCATGGAAATCTGGCCCACCGAGAAGACCATGAGGAACACCAGGCCCATGATTCCCAGTAGCCGCACGGGCGCGGCGCCCCTTCTGAGCCAGAGAATGACGATCGAGCTGATGAGCAGCAGGAGTACTTCGGAGCGAGCGCCATTCAATAGTTGATATCCCCCAGCCAGCAGGACGAGGGAGAGGGTGCGGCCTTTCCGCCTGCCGGTGTCCGCGTATTCATACACGGCGATGAGCGCAATGATGGTCAGAAATGGCAGGATGAACGACTCGGTGGAAAGGGCTTCCTGGCCAGATACGTGCGCCTTACTGGTGGCGATACGGATTTGTCTCCACAGACTTTCCCGCGGCGCGATGGTTTCGCTCAATTGTTTGAAATACAGGTATGAGAAGGGGATGTTCAGCCAGAAACCTATGACTGCCACGGTCAGCCATCGCTCGACCTGCATACGCCGCCTCGCGCCCACGTTGGCAAGCGCCCCCTTTTTGCAGAAAGGGGCGATCACCGCACAGATGCCTCCGAGAGAGAAGGCCAGAACGCCGGCCAAGACGATTTCGTTAGCCGTGTTGGTGAGGGGGAAATAGGTATCTCCGCACAGCCATATGGCAAAGAGCGTGATGGTCCAGACGATCCCCAACGATGCCGGCGGAAAGAGAACCGAGCGCCCGTAGCGGTACATCGCCA
>DASRRN010000743.1:0-13204 GCA_035695685.1 Acidobacteriaceae bacterium
TCGCGCGAACCTGGACCACAGATCTAAAAGCCCGTCGCATACGAGTGAATGCCATCAGCCCCGGCCCGATCGACACCGAGGGTTTGCGTGAGCTACTAGGCTCCGCACAAGCAGGACAGGATCGCCTGAAGAGCATAAGCAACACGTGCCGCTAGCGAGGTTGGGACTCCCCGACGAAATCGCGAAAGCCGCGGTGTTCCTGGCCTCGGACGACAGCAGTTACGTAACCGGGACCGAGTTGTTCGTCGACGGAGGCTTCGCGCAGGTCTAGGGCAGTGGAGGGACCTGCTGTTTCTCTTCCGGTTCTCACGCAGCCTCTTAAGCTGCAACTAATTCGGCGGAGCGGCCGGCGGAGCGACCGGCGCCGCAACCGGCGGTGCATCCTGAGCCGGCGCGGCAGCAGGGGGCGGGGTTGCCTTTGGCTCACTCTGCCGAACCGCCGCTGGAGCCGCCGGAGGTACAACAGCAGCAGACTGTGACGGCTCCGCGGTCACCGGCAGAACAGCCGTATTGATCACCGAAGGATCGTCCCGCAACTTGAGATAGAGCGTTCCATTCGGTCGTGGGACATTCAGGCTAGTATCCCCAAACCCTTCCGGCACTGTAACTGCATTCGCTAACTGTGCATCTGTACCCACTTGCTGCAACAAAAACAGATTCTGTCCCATCAGCATGCACTGCGGTGCGCCCTCTACGCACTTGAGTTCCTTCAACTGCGGCACGCGCACCAGGGTAGCCAGAGGCTGCCAGTCCCCCGCCACACCTGCAACATTGACAGGACGAAAACGCAGCGGGCCAAACGCCGACCCTCCAAACGCCTTCGCCGGGTCGAGCGTCACCAGCGCCGTCTTACTATCCTGCAGAACGATACCGCCCTCCCCTACCCGGAGTGTGGTGGAGAAGCTATTGTCGGCGCTGGCCACTTCGATTTTCTGATCCCTGGGAAACGACTCCGGCGACTGCACAAAGAACGTAAGCGTTGCATGCTCAGGAAGTTCATCCTGGCTACTCAACTGCACCACCGAAGCCGGCCCATCGGAATGGACGCTCTTATTCATGAGCTTCACACTGGGCCGCGATGACTGCACCGTGGCGTCCAAATCCAGAACTCGCCCATCCTTCAGCGTGACCTTGGCAACGATCTTGTCGTTCTGATGGAAGGATGTCGAATCCGGGCCTTTGAGTAACAAAGAGTCTTCACTGCCGTTGTGAGTGAGCGGAGCAGCAGGCGAAAAGGTGGCGTTGTTGACCGACATAGAAGCGACCTCATCCAGACGCGTTCCCTTCAACACTCCCTGGTGATCGCCCGCATAGACCGTCAAGCTACCCAGCCGCCCCGCCTCGGAATACGTGTGCAACGGAACCTGGTCCTGCTTCTCTAAGCCCACTTGCTTTACCAGCAGGTTAACCGGACCTGCTTGCTCATCGGCGAGGGGCACGTCGATCTGGATTTCATTTGGCTTAACCGCCTTCCATGTCGCGTCCAGCGTCTTGCCCTCGGCGTCCTTCACCGTCACCCCGTCCACGCATGAAACCTCAGGCGCATCAAGATGCACGGTATCCTTACGGCCTACGATCAACGCATGCTGATCGGCGGAAGGCAGTGTCCACTGTTCTGTATGAGCGCTGGCCAAATGAAAGCTCGGCCCTTCAAACGGATCGAAACCCCAATATCCATGCAGGGTTCCCGTCGTGCTTGGAGGCAGCTTCTGAGCTTCCAGAGTCGCGGCGCTCACCACAAACCCACCCCGCATAGCATCAGGTGTCGCCGGAATGTCGATGCTTTGTCCCTCCTTGTTTTGCACCCGTAAAACAAAATCGTGCGCATAGCCGGTAGCAAAGACATAAGGCGCACCTACCGCCGGCAGCAACAGGGGCTTGGTTTGGGCACACAGTGTGCTCTTCGCATCCACAGCATGCAGCACTGGCATCTCGGCTGCTTTGACTGCGGGCAAGCCGACCACCAGCACCGACTGCGGTTTGTGAAACGACGGTGGGTTATTCAGCTTAAGCGCCAGCGTATCGCCCTTCGGAATGGCGAGCGCGGGCAGATATTGGAACTCCGCGGTGTGGAAACTATCGAGTATCTTCGCCATGTCCATCACCGTGCCCACGTACACGCTGTAGTAGCCGCCGCCTGCCTGCTGGGTGTAAGACATCTGCGCCAGCATGTCACCGGCCGACCCCCCGGTAAGCTGCTGCACCACGCTCTGGCTGCGCCCATTGTCGAGCACCAGGCTGTCGGGATTCTGCACCAGGCAAGGCGCCTGTTGTTCCGTAGGTTTATCGAAGCACTGCTGATCGACCTTGATATTGAGACTGCGCGCCAGAAGCTTTGTCTGGTCTTCGACTACCTTCGGATCGCCCGTATCCACCGTCTTCACCGCGGCCAGGTAAGTATCCAACCGGGCTCGGTCGAGGCTTGCCTGGTGAAGGTCCTGTGACGCGCGTACAAACGCTCCAGGCCGGCCACGCACAGCATTGCGCAGCGTGGGGAAGTCCCCACCAGTCTCCGGGGCAAGAAACAGCAGAACCTGCTCCGCCCCTTCAGGAACGGTTACGTATAGGCCCTCTTCGCGAATCTTCTTGTTCCAGGTCTCCGCCTTGGTAAACCAATTCTCCGGAGGTGGGTTAACCGATCCACGGAGAAATGCGACTACCAGCACGTAGCGCGCGCCCGTCTTTTCAGGAAGGTCGGGATGTATCCACAAGCGGTCGCCCGGGGCCAGGGTTGCCACGGTGCCGATGGGCAAAGTCTTGCCCGCGCGCGTGACCTTCGCCTGAATGCGAGGCCCATCCAGATCGAAGGCCGGGCCGCTATCCGCGTGCGCCAGTCGAACAGCCAACAACAGCGAAAGACACCAAAGTAACCGATACATACGCATTCTCTGATTATAGAAAGATTTCGTCCTACGGTCAGATACGGGTTTGACCTACTTTTGTTACCGGGAGCCGTGTGCCCACTTTAGTAATATCCGGTGCGATGCAGCCTAACCGGCGAGGCCCCACCTCTGGCTCTCCGCCGTCAGATACTTCGATAACTGCCTTCAAGATCCCCTATAAGCTATTCCATCGATAGATCTTACATGCCAACGCTTGTGGCGGATTTTTTTTGGTTACTTGACTCGCAGCCTAGTCCCCCGACCGCCCGAACTTCCCCGGGCCTGGCTTGACATGCTCGGGTCAGATGACCTTCCGCAAGCAAGACCAATTCCCGGCGGCGGGACTCAACCAATCTCGGCGAAGCCCCAGTTTACCCGTGGTGACCGCTCTACAGCCGCTCAGGGCTATTGCTTTACCGCGATCGCCGACATTTCGATCTTTGCACCGCCGATCAAGCCCGCGACCTGCACCGTGGCCCGCGCCGGCTTAGGATTCGGCATCTGCGCTTTGTAAACGTCGTTCATCTTCGGCACGTCATCGAGGCTGGTAACATAAACGGTTACAGAAACGATGTCCGACATCTTAAAACCGGCAGCATCCACAACTTTTTTGACCGCGGCGATGGCGCCGGTCGTTTCCGCAGTGATGTCACCGGACAACTTGCCATGTTCGTCGGGCCCTTGCTGGCCGGCGACGTAGAGTGTATGGCCCGCGATAAATCCACCGCTGAACGGCATGCCCTGCTTGAAATCGATCGCCTTGTTTTGCGCAAACGCGCTGCCTGTTGTAAAGACAGCCGTCAGTCCGGCCACTAGGAGCATTCTCTTAGCCACTGCTGCATACCGCATCTTCATCATTTGCTCTCCTGTTTCATGGATGCCAATTTCTCTCTCTTCTTATAAACCAGTCATCCGCATTCTGCGATGAGTTTCTTCAAACAGATTGCATTGGAGCAGGCGTGGGAGAGCGCGGTGTTGTCGACTCTTGTCATGAGGAGTGAAGAGCCCTACGGGAGCGAAGCCGGCGTAAGGCCGAGAATAAACTCCGTCCGCTGCGTGGCTACGTTTGGAGCGACTTCGTCTCCAGTGAATCCCGCACCGGAAAAGCGCCGATAGACTGGCTGTTGCCCGCTGGTTTCAACGAACTCCACCGAAAGCGGCCGATCAGGAATGCGCGCGCCAAACCAATGCGGATCGTCTCGCTGCGCCCACGTGACCAGAGCCAGTACCGCACCATTTGCATAGGTTGGAGCACTGCGGCGAGCCTCGACTGCTTCCATGGCCGCATCGTTGCCGTAGAGCGTCGCTGTCGTGTGGGTTTTGGGATCGACATACATGGTAATGGCGCCCCAGCCCAAAGGCTGGTGTGGCAGGTCCGCCGCCACCACAGCCGCCGCGGCTGCATTGTTCACGACCTCCGCGCCCGGAACAGTTGCCGTCGTAATGGGCAGAGTGTAGACGTAATCGTTTCCCCGCAGCGGCCTGTGGCAGCCGGTGCACTCGTTCACGAAGTGAGCGTCGTTCCCATAGGGTTTCAAATCCAGGCCGCGCCAGCGTCCCCAGCTCCAGCCTTCTGTGTCTTTGTAATTCCGGGCGTTTTTCACCATCAGCTCAACCTGGATAAACTTGCCTGGATGCACCAGGCCGTCAGGACCCGCTTCTTGCTGCCACGCAATCTTGGCGAAGCGTGCGCCGTCTGGCCAAGGCGAGATGTCGCCCGTTTGCGCCGCCTTCACCGCCACGCTATTCCCCAGGATGAAGCGGAAGGTGTTGTTGTCGCCGCGGTCTGTAGTGCTGAGCGGCATCCAGCTTTCAAAACTGGCGTCGAACTCCAATCCATTCAACTCCGGCTGCACCTTTGTCAGCGCAATTGGCGCCCTGGTGTCTGCGCCGCTGGGCTGCGCGCTCGCGGAGGGCTGGAGTGGGGGCGTCCACGGCGCCAGGTAACCTTTCAGGGTTGCCAGTTCTTCGGGCGTTACCCTCGCCTCGGGATGCAGCTTAAGAAACTGTGGCAGAGGCATCGCGCCCAGTTGAACCATGTTCACTGCCTCATAAAGCGTGGCCTTCTGGCCCGCGGCCGGCTTCGCACCCAGGGTGGAGAAATTGAGGTGCCCGCGCGCAGTAAGAACGTCATGCCGCACCAGCCAATACGCGGGCACGATCTGGTCAAACCATGACAACCGCCGCTCATCCGAATGGCAGCTATAGCAATCTTTTTCGAGCACCTGCTTGACCGCTGGGGGAGTATGCGGTTCAGCCGTAGGAGGCTTCGCGGGAATGCCAGGACGAAACACCTGCAGCGCCACGCAAACGATCAACCCCGCAAGCATCAGCCTGCCAAAGATCCTCATTCCCTATCAACCCCACCTGTCCTGTTCAACCATTGGATATATCCTCACGGGTGAAGGTTCTGTCATCGTCAGAAGTGACAATTCGTTGACAACACCAGTCCCACCAGACGCAAAGTCGGACGTGATGCTATTCCGTCTAGGGTTGTGCGTAATAGCCGGTGCGTGTTCGTGCAATAAGTCCTGGCTTCGCAACCTTGACCTCTAGGGAGTGATACTCATTGACCCTGTCTGCGCGGACAGGGTCAAATGAGAGGACATAGAACGGGCTCGCATCCGCGGCCCCCTTTGCAATTTCAGCTGCGATGGCGCTGGGCAGATCATTGCTCTCATTGAACACGCGCCCGCCCGTCTGAACTGCAAGTACCTGCAAGGAGAGCGTTGGCGGATACGCTTGGTCCGGCGACTTGACTCCGCTGAGGAACTGCTCATAGTCATTGAATTTGCCGATACTGGTTCCAGTCAACCCGCGCGTCTCGACGTTGTACAGAACGATGTGGTCCTGTCTCAACTGTGTGGATAAGGTTACGATGGAGTGAAAGATACGCCGGTGGTCTTGAGTCGTGACGTCACTGGCTCCCGACGTAAGCAAAGGCCAACCTGGACTGACCCAAAGCATAAGCTTCCGTCCCGGTTTGCGTGATTCGTACGCGGCCAGTGAGTCGAACGCCTTCATCGACATTTGGAAGCGATCCTCAACTCCGTAAACTCCCTGCGATCGATTGATGGTGCGCAGACCGGTTGTATATTGATCGACCAGGGCCGCCAGGGCGTTCCCATCCGTCGAAGCTTTGCTCCGCATCTGGATTGGGCTGTCCGACACCACGACCAAGGATACCGGCGTTGATAACTTGCCGCCATTCGTCTGCAGAAACTTCTTGATCCCGTTGCGTTCCAGTTCAGCCTTCAGCGGATCCGCGTTGATCGCATCGATGACCAGAACAATTTCTATGTAGGGTGCGGGTGTCCCAGCTGCTATATCTACGGCACGGAAAGAAGTCAGCCCTCGCGGCCGCTTATCATCCAGAAGGGTAAAGTCCCCCTGCTGCAGCCCGCGAATCGGCGCGCCAGCCCTGTCGGTCACCATCACATCGAGCGTAAGCGCACCTTGCTGCCTGTTCACCGGCGGCACTGAGCCCGACTGCGCAAACCCCGGAAGAAGCGAGAATAAGACAATTTGAAGAGCGAATAACCAGAAGGACCGTACCACGCAATTCACCTCTCTCCGGAGACCGGTCAGCACGCACAGACGGCCAGGCATCGCCATTTGCTTAGGCCACGCCTGCCTCGCCGATAAGATGCCGGTGAGCTTCACACGGTGTCATCTGCTTATCGCTGCGACGGCAGAAAAGCGTACCTCAGCGGCTAAAGCCTACGATTAAGACAGCTTATACGGCACGGCTGAAGCCGTGCCCTTCGTGGACGGGAATTCTTCCATGTACACATTTAACCCTCTAGCCACGCGGCAACAGAGGAAAAAGACCGAACGAGCTCGCTCTCAGCCGGTGGAAAGACTTGTATAGGATCACGCCTTTACGGGCGCTTAGATAAGGTTAACCCTTCACAACCTGCAGAAAGATCTGAACGAAGGGCACGGCTTCAGCCGTGGCGTAAAAGACCCATCGTTTCCTCAACAGCGGGAAAATCTCAGCTCCTACGAGCCAGTGCCGCCGGCAACCACCGAGAGGGTGCGGATGAGAATCTTGAGATCGAGCCAGATGCTCCAGTTTTGAATGTACGCCGTATCCAGGGAAATGTAGCTGTCAAAGGAAGGATCCTGGCGGGCCTGTACCTGCCACAGTCCGGTCATGCCCGGCAGCACGTCGAGGCGCCGCAGATGGCTCAGATCGTAGCGCTTCACTTCGCTGGCGATCGGCGGCCGAGGTCCGACCATGCTCATATCCCCGCGCAACACATTCACAAACTGAGGTAGTTCGTCCAGCGAGTATTTACGCAGGAAGCGGCCGACGCCGGTGACACGGGGATCGTTGCTGACCTTGAAGAGCACTCCGTCGCGCTCGTTCATGTGCAGAACCTCCGCCCGGCGACGCTCTGCGTCCGCAACCATGGTGCGAAATTTCATGCAGCGGAACACACGGCCTTTTTTCCCGATGCGATCGGAGCAATAGAAAACGGGCCCCGAAGAATCGAGTCGCACGGCAACGGCTATGGCCGCAATCAACGGCGACAGGACGATGAGCGCAATCGATGAGAGCAGCACATCGAGAATCCGCTTGAGGAACAATCCGATCACCGGGGTTTCCCCACGGTGCAAGGGAATGGTCGGAAACTGACCGATATATTCGATCGGACTATTCCACGCCAAGCCGTCGTAAAGCTCGGGGACGACCCGAATATCGACTCCTGCTTCGCGTGCCTGGGTCACAATGTCTGTCACCACGCGGGCATCGCACGGCGCAGAAAGAAAAATTTCGTCGGCAAAAAACTGCCGCGCCAGCGGCAACAACTGATCCAGGGAACCGAGAATGTCGCCCGCCATGGCTGGATTCTCAGCGTCGACTCCGGGTATATGCACGTAGCCCTTGAAGCTGTACCCCAGGTGTCGAATGCTATCGAGATGGTGACGCATCGCCTGGCCGACCCTGCCCGTGCCCACAATGATGATGTTGCGAACCTCAAGCCCACTCTCAAAACGGCGGTACATCATCATCCGCCATATCAGTCGTCTGCCGCAAAGCAACACGGTAGTCGCCACCACGGTGATGATCACCACGCCGCGAGAGATCACCTCGCCACGCACCAGGTAGAGCGCTCCAGACAGCAGAAGCCCCGCGGTAAGGCACGCCTGGATGGTGAGGCGCTGCTCGTGGAGGGTATTGCGCATCTGCATCGGGCCGTACAAGTGGTAGCGCTTGCTGACAAGAATGAGAGAAAGGATGAACCATCCCAGGCAGCCGAGCAGGATCGTGGGATGACTGTAGAACATCATATTGGTACGGTAGGGCGAATCCGCTCCGAAAAGCCCTTGGCCAAGCCAACCGCGAACCGCAATCATCAGGGCAGCCAGGACGATCAGTACATCGCCCAAAATCCACAACACACCAACACGCGTGCCTTTGCCCTGAGTATTCGGTCGCTGGACCGCAATGTTTCCCGGCCTCGGTTCTTCATGGCCGTTTGTCGCCAAGCGTTTTAAAAGTCCAGAGGTCGCCATCGATTTCCCCGCCGATCGCTCGAGGAGGGTGCAGAAGTCTATTTACACTTTGCCCCTCGCGAGAGCCGAACTCATCTAAATTGTCGTAGTTACGCGGTTACTAGTCAGGTACTGGGCCATCACCACGTGTTAACTGCACGGGTGGCTGAATTGGGTAGGCCTACGAGACTGGGCAAGTGGTGCGCCAGGCACGGCAATCGAAGCAATACGTGAGATGCAACGATCGCCCAGAAGGATTTCAATATTGAAGTTAAAAAGTCCCGGTTGCATGGCAACTAAACCTTTGTTCTTCGAGAGTTAATCCTGATACACCAAGACCCTCAAATGCTCCCGCGAGCATCCGACCAGCAGTCATTCAAGGGCACATCTTAAAAACGCAAGAATCGACCGAGGGGGGAGGCTTTGAACCCGGCTCGATACCCAGCGAGCATACCATCGGGTGCCCAAAATGGGGCATAAGTAACGACTAAAGTTTGGTTACTATTTGGGGACTCCATAACCAGGAAGTTACTGCCTGTTAACAATTGCACCCGGGCAATGAGGACTAACTAGGGCAATACCAGCTTATCCATGTCGAGGAATTCCCGCAGGAAGGGGTCGTTTGTACTTTTAAGTTCGTCCATGGTGCCGAAGAAATAGGCTTTGGCTTCATGCAGGAAAAGCACATGATCCGCCAGCCGCTCTGCAAAGCGCATGTCGTGCGTGACCACAATGCTAGTGAGACGAAGTTGATGTTTTAGTTTCTGAATCAGACTGCCCAGCAGGCGGCCCATGAGCGGATCGACCATCGTGGTCGGCTCGTCATAAAGAATCGCTTCCGGTTGCGCGGAAAGAGCGCGCGCAATGGCCACCGAGCGCTTCATGCCGGTAGAAAGATCCGAAGGAAGCAGATCCGCCATTCCCGCTACGCCGACCATGTCCAGCAATCCGTTCACCACCTGCTGAATCTGATCTTCGAGGAGTTGGCCGCGCTCTCTTAACGGAAAGGCAACATTTTCGCCGACCGACAGCGAATCGAAGAGAGCGCCGCTCTGAAAGACCATGGTGACTTTCTTGCGCACCATCTCCATCTGGTCTTCTGTAAATCCCGTGATGTTGTGCCCGGCCACCATGATCTTCCCCGAATCGGGTTTCAGGAAGCCCATGATCTGCTGCAACGACACGGATTTACCCACCCCCGAACGGCCGAGAATGCAGAGCGTCTCGCCCGCCTGGACAGAAAAGCTGACATCGTCTAACACGTGAACATCACCAAAGGATTTCGACACGTGCTCGAAAGCGATATAGGGCGGATCCTGTTGCCGCACTTCTTCCTTCTCCTTGTCGGTGAACGGGCCGACGATCTCGATGGGAGTTCCCGAGGGAATGCCCATCATCGGTTCGGGAGAGTCGGGAAGCATACTCATTGGGTCAAGACTAAAGCATTTCCCATAACTGCCATATCCGCTGGGCTGTTGCAGTTATGGAACCAGCGGTACAGAGGCAGCGGCGAAAAGGCAAGCAGTTGCGCATTGGCCGAGGCCACCAGTTCAAGATCGAAGACGTCAATTGATTGGGATCGGGGGGATTGGGATAGGGGGCCGGCCGCCGCCGTAACTACAGGCATGACTTTGTAATCGCCTGCCACGAGTGATGCGCTGATGTGCCCCAACAGATCGCGGTGGTACACGGCACACAGGGCCTGGGACCAGCCGTTGATCCGGGGAACCGTCACCAGGGCTCCCGTCGTTTCGGCTCGCTGCAGCATCCAGAGCAGGAACTGCGCCGGCAACAGGGGCACGTCCACTGGAAGAAAAACATTCAGGGGCCGGCTGCTCGCCGCCAGCGCTGCCTCGATGCCGCTCAAGGGCCCGCACCCCGGGTGAAGGTCAGCAATGACGCGCGCATGGGACGACAGATCAGAACGTGCAGCGGCTATACGCGGCGCCGTCGCGAGAGGCAGGACGCGAAGCTTGTCCAGCGCGACCTCGAGCAGGGGCCGGCCGGCCCATGGGAGCAGCGCTTTGTCCTGTCCCATGCGCGTGCTGCGACCCCCGGCGAGGACGAAGCCCTCGGCCACGGACTGCGCCGGATCCTGCATCACTTCCCTGCCCTCTGGCGGAGGTCGCCCAGTGGGGTTCCCCGCCACGAAATGCCGCCGCGCATCTCCCAGTTCAGCACCTGCACCGTGCGTAGAAGAAACAGCATCTCTAAGAGTCATATCACCCTGCCCCAAAATCGTGGCGGGCATCGGGTCTTATATACTGGGCTCCGGTCGCGATGAATGGTTGAAGAAAGAAGAAAAAGAATCAGCAGCGGTGCATTATGGATTGCTGCCGCGATCGCTCTCCTACTTATCTTTTTCGGTGTCCGCTGGCTTACGCGCGAGAAGTTGCCGGTGCGGGTGGCCGAAGCCCATGTGCGGGACCTGGTCAAGCCCAGCAGCACCAGTGGCCGGGTCGAACCGCTGAATATCTTCGAGGCGCACGCTCCGGAAGCGACCACCGTCAAGGCGGTATATGTCCATGTGGGCGAACGGGTGCGCCGGGGACAATTACTGGTGACCCTGGATGACACCAATGCGCGGGCCCGTTTGGCTGCGGCAACCGCGGCGTTGCGGGCAGCCGAGGCCGGCTATCAAAGCGTGGAGAGCGGGGGAAACCATCAGGAACAGCTGGCTCTTGCCAGCAATCTTGCCAAAGCCCAGATCGATTGCGACCAGGCGGCCCGGGATCTCGATGCTGTCCAAAAGCTGGCGGCCAAAGGAGCGGCCGCGCCCAGCGAGGTAGCCCAGGCGCAAACCCGCTTGAGCCTCGCGCAGGCATCCTTGCATTCACTGCAAGAGCAAAAGACGAGGCCTTTCGCTCCCGTTGATCTCACCCGGGCCCATTCGACTGTCGCCGAAGCACAAGCCGCGGTCGACGCCGCAAACCGGGTGATCGCGCAATCCAATGTGCGCGCCCCCTTTGCTTGTACGGTTTATTCCCTTCCGGTGACCCAGTATGGATATATCGAGCCGGGAGCAGAGATATTGCAAGCGGCTGACCTCTCCAGGCTCCAGGTTCGCGCCTATTTCGACGAACCGGAAATCGGCGATCTGCAATTAAACGACCCCGTCAGCATCGTGTGGGATGCCAAACCGGACATGACGTTCCATGGGCACATCACCCGCCTTCCTTCGACCATCATTACCTATGGAACCCGCTTCGTTGGCGAAGTGCTGGTGAGCGTTGAAGATTCCAATGGAGTGCTTTTGCCCAACACCAATGTCGTGGTCACCGTCATCACCCAGGAAGTGCGCCATGCGCTCACCGTGCCGCGTGAGGCTCTGCATATCGAGGGCGGCCGCGACTATGTCTACGTTGTCTCGGGCGACACACTGCATCGCGCCGCGGTCCAGGTAGGCGCCATCAACCTCACCATGGTGCAGATCCTCAGCGGCCTGACGGATGGTACGGTTGTCGCCCTGGGCACCACCAATGGCGCACCGATCTCCGAGGGTGCTCCCATTCGCATTGTCAATTGAGGATATCGGTGAGATGCGCCTGCCAGTTCGCGTTGCTGGGTATCGTCAGCCTGCTTGGGCAAACCGGCGCGCATGCCCAGGTCTCCTTTTACACCGTCGTAGACCTCGCCCTGCGTAACAGCACCCCGGTGCGCATCAGCGCGGCCGATGTGCAACACGCCGAGGCCGCGGTGATGGAGAGCGTGGATGCCTATAAGCCCAGTTTTTCGGTGGGCTCCAGTCTGGGATACTCATACGGGTTCCCGGTGGGCCAGCCTTCGATCTATAGCGTCTCCGCGCAATCGCTGGCCTTTTCTTTTTCCCAGCCGGACTATATCCGCTCTGCTCGAGCAGCACTGATGGCGACGCAACTGCAGTTGAAGGATACGCGGCAGCAAGTGATTCTGGACACGGCCCTCGACTACATTGAGTTGGTCACAGTGAACCAGCAAATGACCGCGCTCGATCAACAAACCGGTTTCGTACAGAAATTGGTGGAGATCGAGACCGAACGAGTCGATGCCGGGCTGGACAGCAAAGTGGAATTGACGCAGGCCCGGTTGACGGGGGCCCAGGTCGCGCTCAGGCGGCTCCATCTTGTGGACCAGGCCGACCTGGTGCGAATGCGGCTGGCGCACTTGACCGGTCTTAACCTGGGGGACATTGTCCCCGAACCGCAAACGGTTCCGAGTGCGCCGGAGGTCACAGACCCAGCTGGATACGATGGCAATAGCGGCGTGAAAGCCGCGTATGCCTCCGCCAAATCGAAGCTTTACTATGCTTTCGGCGATGACCGCCAGAACAACCGTCCCACCTTCGCCTTTGGCCTGGAGTACAACCGTTACGCTAAGTTCAATAACTACAATGAATACTACCTGCGCTTTCAGCACAACAACTTCAATGTCGGGGTGCAGATTACGCTGCCGCTCTTTGACGGGTCGCGTAAGGCTAAGGCGAAAGGTTCAAGTGCGGAAGCGGCGCAGGCCAGTGCCCAGGCCGACCAATTGCGAGATCAGACTGGTGAGCAGATCCTGCGGTTGCAGAAAAACATAGCCGAGCTTGCGGCCCAGGAGCAGGTTGCAGAATTGCAAAACGAATTAGCTCAGGACCAACTCGATGCCATCACCACCCAGCTTCGGCTGGGAAGTGGCACTCCGGGTGGAGCGGCGCCGCTACCTAAGGATGAACAGGGCGCCCGCATCCGCGAGCGCAGCTATTTTGTCGATATGCTCCAAACCCGATTCCAGTTGACCCAAGCCCGCCTCTCCGTTCTGCGCTCCATGGGGAGAATTGAAGATTGGGCCAAAGCGACACC